>JALSSX010000211.1 GCA_026984055.1 Sedimenticola sp.
CGGCAGGTTCAGGGTTTTTTTGTAATCAGCCACAATCGTATTCCCGGTTCACAACAAGATCTCGCGCGCCATTGCAGCATCTTTCCGAATCTGCCGCCTCAACGCATCGAAGGATTCGAACTTTCTTTCGTCACGCAATTTTCGCACAAAGCGCACATCGACATGCTGGCCGTAGATCTGTTCATCGAAATCGAACAGATGCACCTCCAGCCAAAAGGCATCGCCGCCATCGACCGTCGGCCGGTTGCCTACATTCGCGACGCCAGCCAACGGCACATCGCCGAGGCCACCGACATGTACCGCAAACACGCCATGCACCGGCGAGCGCCGCCGACGCAAGGCGATGTTCGCGGTCGGGAAGCCGATCGTGCGGCCACGCTGGAAGCCGCGGGCAACGTGCCCACAGACATGGTAAGGACGGCCGAGCAGACGTTCGGTCAGATCCAGATCGCCCCGCGCCAGCGCCTCGCGGATACGCGTACTACTGATGCGCTTGCCGTCCAGCAGGCGCGTCGGCAGACTGCGCAGCTCGAAGCGCGCGCGCGCCTGGTAGCGTTCCAGCAAGGCATGATCGCCCCGTCGATCGCGACCGAAGCGGAAATCGTCACCCACGTACAACAGCTTCACGCCAAGCCGTTCGATCAATAGATCCTCGACGAAAGCCTCCGGCGCCATCGTCGCCAGACGATGGTCGAAATGCAGCAACAGCACCCGGGCAACGCCTTGCGCGGCGATCGCCGCAAGCTTCTCGCGCAAGCGCGTCAGCCGCGCCGGCGCCTCGCGTGGGGCAAAATACTCCGCCGGCTGCGGTTCGAAGACGATTGCCAGCGATGGCACGCCGAGCACGCCCGACTGCCGATTCAGCTCGGCCAGCACTGCCTGATGGCCGAGATGCACACCGTCGAAATTGCCTATGGTCGCGACACACCCCTTATGCCCGGCCCGCAGGTTATGCAGGCCACGAATCAGTTCCAAGTTCTAGTCCTCTCGGAGATCAGCCGCGCAGAAAATCCTGCTTGCGCACGCCCAAAGCGAACAATGTAACAAAATACGCGCCCGCTGCCAGCAGGATCAACCAACCAAGCTTCCACACCCGCGCCAGACGCCCCATCTCCAACCAGCCCGATAGATCGCCGATCAGCGGCAACAGCAGCGCGGCCATCACCAGCAGGCCCGCCGCAACCCGCACACCGGTGTTCCGCCAGCCCGCCGACGGTTCGTAGATGCCCTGTCGACGCAGGTGATACAGCAACAGTCCGGCGTTGACCAACGCCGAGATGGAGGTCGCCACCGCCAGCCCGGCATGCTGGAGCGGCCACACAAGAATCAGGTTCATTGCCATGTTGGTCAGCATCGCGATCACGGCGATGCGCACCGGGGTGCGGGTATCCTGGCGCGCATAGAAGCCCGGCGCCAGCACCTTGATCGCGACGAAGCCGAACAGTCCCAGGCTATAGGCGATGAGACTGCTTCTGGACATCTGTATATCGCCGACGGTGAACGCATCGGATTGAAACAAGGTCGCGATCATCGGCCCAGCGAGCAGGATCAACCCCAACGCGGCCGGCGCGGCAAACAGCACGACGTTGCGCAATGCCCAGTCGAGCGTGCGTGAAAATGCCTCGGGGGACTCGGCGGCATGCTGTTGCGACAGCTTCGGCAGCACCACGGTGCCCAACGCGACACCAAGGATACCGACCGGAAACTCCATCAGGCGGTCCGAGTAATACAGCCAGGAGATGCTGCCGGCCGCCAGGAACGAAGCGATGAGGGTATCCAGCAGCAGATTGAGCTGTGTCACCGAAATACCGAACAAGGCCGGCAGCATCAACCGCAAGATGCGCCGCACGCCCTCGTCCCCAGGCGCCGGGCGGAACGTCGGCAGCAGCTTCAATCGCGCCAGCCACGGCAACTGAAACAGGAACTGCAACGCACCAGCGAGCAACACACCCCAAGCCAGCGCCACCACGGGTTGATCCAGTCGTGGCGCCAGCCACAGCGCACAGCCGATCAGCGACAGATTCAGCAGTACCGGGGTGAACGCCGGCACGGCAAAGCGACCGTGTGCGTTCATGATACCGCCGGCAAAGGCGACCAGTGAGATGAACAGAATATATGGGAAGGTCAAGCGCAGCATCTCGACCGCTAGCGGAAACTGAAGCTCGTCGCCAATGAAGCCGGGAGCGAACAATGCCACCACCGCCGGCGCGCCAAGCATGCCGACCACCACTACCGCGAGCAACACCGCGCCCAATGTCCCGGCAACATGGTCGACGAAGCCTTTCAAATCAACAAAGGAGCGCTTCTCCCGATACTCGGTCAACACCGGCACGAAAGCCACGGAGAACGCACCCTCGGCGAACAGGCGACGCAGAAAATTGGGGATTTTGAATGCGACGAAGAAGGCGTCGGTCATCGCGCCGGCGCCGAACACCTGCGCAAACACCATGTCGCGCAGAAAACCGAGGATGCGCGACAGCAGGGTGAACAAACCAACGGTAGAGAGCGACTTGAACATAGCTTGACGTGAAAGTACGTGGTCGGCTGACCAGGATTCGTCAGCGGGCAACTTTCCAGCATGGCCGTTGGCCGAACGTGAAGCCAGAGGAGCGAACGAAAAAAAGGCCGGAGCAAGCCGGCCTCTCTTCTGGATCGAACTGGCGGGCTAGTTCAGGTAATCGGGATTACCCACGCCACGCTGGCTGATCGCCTGCTTGTAACCCATCTCACCCTGAAACTTGGCATATTCCGCCAGTTTGGTTGCCTTGGCGTAATCGCCCTTGCTTGCCGCCGCCTCGGCCTTTTTCAGGATCTTGCCGATGTCGCGCCATTCGCCGTCGACCGACGCAGCCTTCTTCCTGGCCGCCCTTGCTTCCGCCAGGAGTTGCTGGTAAGCCTCCGCGGCCGTGGCAGCCGCAGCCGCTTTGTGCATCGAATCACCGGAGGTCGATGCGCACCCGGCGACACCCAATACGGCAACCATACTCATGAATAACAGCATTCTCTTCATAGACGCTTCTACCTGCTTTTCTGTTTATCGACATATAAGCCCGCCATACCATCAGGGTATCCACGGCACTTGCCCCATCCTGAGAACCGAGGATAATCCACCTTCGCGGATTATTCCAGCGCCGGGCAGAGGCACGGAAACCGGATTTGACGATAGCATCACGAGTCGGTATGATGCCCGGCCTTTCGAGTCGATAGTGTTTTCAGGAGAGCCCAGTTGGCCAATTCAGTCCAA
>JALSSX010000212.1 GCA_026984055.1 Sedimenticola sp.
GAGAAGCGTCGTCGCCACAATGCATCCCGCCGCAGCAGACTGCGCACCCACATCAAGAACGTTCTGAAAGCTACCGAAAGTGGCGACAAGGAAGCGGCAGCTGCGGCCTACAAGCGGGTCGTGCCGATTATCGACAACGCTGCGGGCAATGGCTTGATTCACCGCAACAAGGCCGCCCGACAGAAGAGCCGCTTGAGCGCTCGCGTGAAAGCGCTATAGGTACAGGACATTTCAAAAAATCGAGATGCCCGAGTGGGACGGGGATGTCCCACCCTATTTCGATCACGATAAGTGATGAAAAATGTGAGCAAAGAGGCAATCGCATTTTCTCTTGCCATTGAAAAATGCCATTTCTCAATGGCAAGATAGAAGACCAGCGCCTTTCGCGGTACGACGAATCAACCGGCTTACGCCGGTTTTTTCATTTTTCTGCTCTCCCTATCGCCACGGCATGTCTCGCCGGAATCCACAACCGATCAATCCCGTAGCGAGAAATCCTCGCGCGCCAAGGTCAGGTTCGGATTATAGGCGGGATCTCGCTTCAACAACGCCGCCCAGCGCCGCTCCATCCATGCGCACTCCTTGCCGAAACGGCGCTGCTTCTCCGGCGTATCCTCCGCGCCGCGCGTTGCCGACTCATGGTGATACAGTTCGGCCCACGGCGTCCAGACATTATCGTACCCCGCCTCGTGGATGCGTAGACACAAATCCACATCGTTGAACGCGACCGCCAGATGCTCACCATCGAAACCGCCGACCTGCTCGAATACCTCGCGTCGAACCAGCATGCACGCCGCAGTCACCGCCGTATAGTTCTGGCGCAACAGGGCGCGCGCGCAATAGCCGGGGTGCCCCTTCGGCAGATATTTCATCGCATGCCCGGCAACCCCGCCGAGGCCGAGCACCACGCCGCCATGCTGTAGCCGGTCGTCGTCGTACCATAGGCGCGCGCCAACCGCGCCGGTACCCGGCCGCAGCGCCAGTGACAGCATCTCATCCAACCAATCGGCGGCGATCACCTCCATGTCGTTGTTGACAAAGGCCAGCACTTCGCCTCGCGCATGCTCCACGGCAAAATTGTTGATCATCGAGTAGTTGAACGCATGCGGATAACGCAAGAGGCGTATCCCATCCGCCTCCAGCGCCTCGAAACAGGCCAATGACGCCGGATCATCGCTATCATTGTCGATCAGCAGAATCTCGTAGCGCGAATAAACGGTTTTCGCGCGGATGCTATCGATGCAGGCCTTCACCAATGCATGGGCATTGCGTGTCGGGATGATGATCGATACCAGCGGCGGGTTCTTCGGAAGCGCATAACGCGTCCGAAGGGTATGCGGAAACAGGTCGGACTCGACCACCTCGGCAGCAAGCGCATTGCGCCTCAGGTGGTCGGATACCGCGCGGATGGCGGCCTGAAATGCGTAGGGCTTGGCCTGCATGTCGGAGGCCGTGCTCCGCTTGCTGACGCGCCAATGATAGAGCACGAGAGGGATATGCCGGATCTGACCGCGTTCCAGCGCATCGACCATACGTAACACCAGGTCGTAGTCCTGCGCGCCTTCAAAGCCATCGCGAAAACCGCCAAGCTCTGTCACCAGGCTGCGGCGGTAGACGCCAAAATGCGAGATCATGTTGTGCGACCGCAGGAGGTCGGGATTGTAGTCCGGTTTAAAATAATGGCCGAAACGCACGCCATCCGCATCGATCTTGTCCTCATCGGAATAGATCAAGCCGGCATCGGGATGCGCTTGAATCTCCATGGCGACATGATAGAGGGCATGCGGCGCAAGCCGGTCGTCATGATCCAGCAGCCCAATGAAGTCGCCGTCGGCCATCGCCAGGGCATCGTTGCTCGCGGCGACGATATGGCCATTTTTTGCGCGCCGCCGGAAACGGATGCGCGGATCGGCCTGGGCATATGCCTCGATCAACAGCCCGACACCCGGACGGGGCGAGGCATCATCGACGATGCACAGCTCCCAGTGCGGATAGCTCTGCGCCAGCACCGAATCGATGGCCTCTCGCAGCCAGTTCAACGGCGTATCGTAGACCGGCATCAGCAAAGAGATCAGCGGCGGGGAAACCATCGCGCCGATGTCGTTACCGATGCGAATCAATTGCGCCTCAGACAGGACTTCGTATTGCCGCTGCCAGCGGTGATAGGCTTCAATATGCTGTCGTTGCGGATCCGGCGCCTGGGACCCGTCACCACGCAGCCGCGCCGCGACCGCCGCCGGGCCGGCCTCGCGCCATTCATGCAGCAAGGTCTTTGCCTCGCCAGCACCGCCGGCGGGGTCGCGCAGCATCCGCGCCAACCACGGACGCAGCAGACGGGCGCCACGCACCGGCAGCGTCGCAGCCTTCCACAGACGCCAGCCACGGCTGCTCAACACCGCTTCCAGTGATTGCCCCAGCTTTCGCGTCTCGTCGGCGAATCGATCGCGCTCAGCCCGAATCCGGTGCAGGCCGGCAAGTTCGAACTCCAGCTCGCCGGCAATTCGACGCTCGGATGCCAGAACTGCCTTGTAGTGCGCGATTTCATTTTTTTGGCTGGCAATCTCACGCCGATGATCGACAATCTCGGCATCCCGCGCCTGCGCAACCCGGCGCGTCGCATCCAGCTCGGCGAGCAGATTCCGATAGACTTCCATGGAGTCACGCAATGGCAGGTCATGCAGCTCGACGACGGCTTCCGGGCGCGGTGATTTGGCGATGCTGGCGGCGACGATGAACTGATAAGCAACCGCGTCCGGCGCATGCAACACCGAGAGTGTCTTTTCGGTCGCCTGAAGACCGACCCGAGCAAGGCGTTCCGAGATCAGTTCGTCTGGCATATCGTGGAAGGTATAGCTGAACTCGTCGATCGAAAACCCGGCGCGGCGCAGTAGCGCCGCCAGCGAGGCATGGGTATAGAAATGCACATGCGTATGGTCCAGCAACCCCTCGTCCTCGTAGGTCAGACGGCCTTCCAACAACTCCAGACGAATCGCCACATGCGCGCTGTTCGGCACCGATACCAGCAATTTCCCATCGGGTTTCAGGCATTCGCGCAGCGTTTGCAGAAAGGCCAAGGGATGCTTCAGATGCTCGATGATGTCGGCGCAGGTCGCCACGTCGAACCGTCGACCAGCCAATGGCGCATCCCAGCCTGGCCGGTCGACGTCGGCGACGATCAACTCGTCGACATGTTCTCGGGCGCGCCGGGCGGCTTCGACATCGTACTCGACGCCGGTCACGCGGCAACCGCGTTTCCGCGTCAATACCTCGGACATATAGCCAGTGGCGCAACCCAATTCCAGCACCTCCGCGCCTTCGGGCACGCGCTGGATCAACTGCGTATGCGAGTTGTTCTCGACGTTCAGGTCGATGCGATAGTCATAGCCGACAGACATCTCAATCGCCTCCGGGCAGCGGATTCGCCGCCAGCGCGATGCCATCCAGCCGGCGCCGCAACGCCAGCACCAAACGCTGCTTCAAGCCACGCCGCTCTGGCTTGCGCATCACCGCGATGCTGTCGCCCCAGTCATCCGAATCGTCGACATCGTAGCCCTCGCGCTCCCATTGGGTACGCGCGTCCAACAGCTCCAGCCCACAGTAGTCCGCCAGCGCAACGAAGCCGTCGCGGTAGAAACGCCAGCAATCGACCGGATAACGGTGTTCGTAACCGCGCGACGGCGCGATGATACAGGCCAGACCGCCAGGCTTCAGGGCGCGATCGATCTGTTGCATGCCAGCCCAGAAGAACGGCATGTGCTCAAACGCCTGACCGGAAATCACCACGTCCTGGCTGGATGCGGGCACCTCCCGCCAGCGATAGGCATTGCGCAGCAGGACATCGACGTTGTCGCCAACCGCCAGATCGGCGCCCCGATAACACCATTGCGGATCATCGAAGAACCGACGGTAGCTGCCATTGATGTCCATGCTGCCCAGGTCGAGGATACGCAACGGACGTCCACGCGAGCCATTCAGCCAGTTGTCGACGAACCAGCGCATCTTGTCCAGCGAGCTTTGGTGCATCAGGTTTCAGCCTCCACGGGTGAATCGATCTCCAGCCCATTGGATAGGGGGGACCAGATCGCGCGCAAGTGCGGCCACATCCACCACTGCTCGGGCTGCTCGCGAATCATCTGTTCCAGAGGCGCAATGATCGCGCGCATCGCTGCCACATCGTCGAGTCCGACGATCTCCACCGGCGCACGCACCTCGCCATGCAGGCGACCCTCCCTTTCCCGCGCGAAATACGGCAGCAATTGGGCATTATAGCGCCGTGCGAGTTTTAGGATACCTGGCGAGAAACGCCCGATCCCGCCAAGGAACGGCACCATGATCGGTCTATCGCCTTCAACCGCCGGGGCATCGACGATAATCACTAGCGTACCCCCCCCGGACAACGCCTTGAACAAGGCTCGGGTATCGCGGCCACGGGCGATGACATCGCCGCCGAGCAGACGCCCCATGCTCTCCAGCTTGAAGTGCAGATAGTCTCGCTCCACCTCGGACATCTCCACGCTTTCGATATCGGTCACCAGGCTGTGTATCGGTCCGCTCTTCAACGCCAGCGCGATGGCCGGCATGATCAAGCGGCTGAAATGCGCGGAATACAGAATCAACGGACGCTCATCGGCACATGCCTTTCGGTACAGATCCTCACCCTCGACATGGAGACAGACATCGATATTGCCCGCATCAATGTACGGCAGGCGATACACGTCTTGCGTCTCGCGCGCCAGCATACGGGGTAGCGAGGCGGCGCGCTGGGCCAGCGATTCCGTGGACATCGCTGGAAACACCTGCCTCAAGCCATCCACGATAGCCATTTGCTCGCGTGGCGCCGAGCGCGCACGCCAATATCCGCCGAGGGTTGCGAGTTTATACGCAGGAACGCGCGGCAGACGGGCCAGTAACGGATGCCAGATACGATGACCGAACCGCGTCATGGTGTGCCGGATGCCCGTTCGATAACACGCCAGCGGTGTGGCAATCGGACGACCCCGACCTCATCACCGGAGTGGCGCACACGAAAGGGCAACACATTCTCCCGCTTGTCCATGACATGAACCCCGGAATCATCCAGTAGATAGAGATAGAAACTGTAAAGGCCAGACAGTAACGACAATTCCGGCAATTCATAGATCAGATGGATCATCCCATCCTCTCCAGTCGCCAACGCCTGATCGTCGATCAAAGTGCTGACGCCGTAGACATGGATGTTGTCATTGCGCATGATCACCACACCTACATGCAGCTCGCGCGCCTCGACCACCCGTCCCGGATCAATATCGATGGTCATGGCCAAGCGTTCGCCACGCACATAGTCCGATCTGCTGGCATCGGCGAATTCAGCACGCAGAAAACTCGCGCCAGCGGCATGCTCCACCAATGGCGCATCCTCTGTTTCCGCCGCCTTCGCGCGCTCGCGCATCGCATCCATATAGCTGTCCACCACCTCGCTGGCATCGCCGATCATGCGTAATTTGCCATGATCCAGCCACAGGCAGCGGCGACACAGAGTCTTCACCTGATAGAGGTTGTGCGAACAGAACACCACGGTCTTACCCTTGTCGATGAACTCACGGATGCGATCCAGACTCTTCTTCTGAAAGTAGATATCCCCCACCGACAAAGCTTCGTCGATGACCAACACATCCGGATCGACAGCCGTGACCAGCGAGAACGCCAAGCGCACATACATGCCGGACGAATAGGTCTTAACCGGCCGATACACCGCATCGCCCAGCTCCGAGAACTCGATGATCCCCGGCAAGGCCACTTCAGTCTCTTGCGCCGACAAGCCCAGCAACGCGCAACCGAGACGAACATTCTCGATGCCATTGAACTCGGGGTGGAAGCCATTTCCCAGCTCCAGAATTGCCGACACGCGCCCCGAGACCTTCAGCCCCCCCGACGAGGGATGCAGGGTACCCGCCAGCAATTTCAGCAAGGTACTCTTGCCCGCGCCATTCTCACCGATCACGCCCAGGGTGTCACCAGCATCCAACGAAAAGCTCACATCATGCAACACACGCAGTTGTTCATGTCGCCGGCGACGCAACACCAACTCCTTCAACGCGTCCATCGGCTGACGATACAGGCGGTAATGCTTAGCCAAGGCATCCGCGGTGATCGCGGCGCTCACAACACATCCCTCACGGCCAGCGACAAGCGGCGGAACAACAGAAAGCCCACTATCGACACGATAAACCCGACCGACAGACTCACGAACAAGGCGGCAGCCGGAAACATGCCTTCGAGCAACACGCCCCGATACGCGCTGACCAGATAATAAAGCGGATTGAAATCGAATATCCAGCGCCAACCGTCCGGCACCATATCCGCCGGATAGAAGATCGGCGTGGCGAACAGCAGCAACGTCAACAGCATCGTCAGAATCTGTGAAATATCGCGAAGAAAAGGCGTCAGCACCGCGAACGACCAAGCCAGGCCCGCACTCATCAACACCCGCGCCAACAGCAGCAATGGAATCAACGTTATCCATGCCGACAACGAACCCAACAGCCACCAGGCAACCGCCAACAGAATCAATAGCGCGAAAAACTCGGTCGCCGCCGACGACAACACAGGTACCAATGGGTACAACCATATCGGTAACGGCGACGATGACAGCAAGGCGCGATTATCCACCAGCGCATTCGACGCTCTGAGAACCGATTCCTGCAAACCCATATAGGGCAACATGCCGGCCATCAGGTAGAGCACGAAGAACTCGCTCGGTTGATCCCGATGGAAACGGACACCCAATACCGCACCGAACACAAACCCGTACAGCAGGATCAGAAACAGCGGCTGGGCGATATACCAAAGCGCGCCGAGATAGGAGCCAGCAATCCGTACCTTCAGATCCCGCCTTACCAACAGAAACAGCGTATGCAGCAAAGTCACCCGTGATCCGCCCCCCCTTGTCTTT
>JALSSX010000213.1 GCA_026984055.1 Sedimenticola sp.
AGAAAGGCAAGCGCCAGAATAAACTGCTGCCGGAACACATCGACAAGATCGTCGATACCTACCAGCATCGCAAGGAAGAAAAACGCTACGCCCGGCGGGTGAGCATGGAGGAAATCGAAAAGAACGATTTCAATCTGAATATTTCCCGCTATGTGAGCACCGCAAAACCTGAGAAACCGGTTGATCTGGCCAAAGTGCATGCAGATTTGCAGGCGATCGAGAAAAGCATTGCCGAAGCGGCCAAACAGCATAATGCTTTCCTTGACGAACTGGGATTGGAGCGATTGCCTTGAAGCCAGACGCATTTTCCCTACGCATCTTTGTCGCCGATGGTGATCCCGATGGCTTGCGGATTGTCGAGCGCAGCGATTGGGTCGGCAAAGCCGGTGTGTTTCCACGTGTGTTGCCGTCCCATGTGAGGCACGCAATGTGTTCGCCCAAACCCGTGTTTATCCGCTTCTGGGCCGCGCGAGGATGGCGAGGGGCATTGTTCTCCCGCCTGAAAATAGCGGAAGCGGATTGGTTTTGTGTTAACAGGCCCTCACCCATTGATTCTTTCTGGACTCTACGACCTGACTAACACCTTCTTCGAAGGCGAGGCGGGCAGCAACCCAGCGCTCAACACGGGCGTTCCAAGGAAAAGCGCTCGGATTGCCAACTGGTCACCCTTGGACTGGTGCTCAATGGCAGTGGCTTTCCCCGCGAAGACAATATCCAGCACCTGATTGAACAGGGTTACCGTTACCTGGTGGTCTCACGCAAGAGAAAGCGGTCTTTCGATGAAGAGCAGGCCGTTGCTGTCAAAACGGCCCAGGGGCAGCCGGTCAAAGTCCAGCGGGTGGTCAATCCACAGACCGGTGAAGCAGAACTGCAAAAGCTGGCCGATGGGCTACACAAAAAAACACCACCAAACGCTATGACAAGGTACTGGAACGGCTGGGCCGAATGAAAGAGAAATACGCCCGGGCAGCACAACACTATGACATCACCGTCACCCCAGATGACACATCAGGCAACGCCAGCGCCATCACCTGGCATCGACGGGAAAAGCCCCATTCCCAAGCCACCCATCCGGGTGTCTACTGCCTGCGCACCAACCTCGATGATTGGGATGAAAAAACCTTGTCGCGCACCTACACCATGCTCACCGATCTTGAAGCTGTGTTCCACAGCCTGAAAAGCGAGCTGGGGCTACGCTCCATCTACCATCAGAAAGAAAAGCGGGTGAACGGATATATTTTCATCACACTGATCGCCTATCACCTGGTGCATACCCTGCGCACCCAGCTCAAGGCACGGGATATCCACGACAGCTGGCAAAGCTTGCGCCGGCAGATGGCAAGATCTTGCACCTGCGCAAGGCCACGCGCGCCGAGCCTCATCAGAAGGTGATCCATGATGTGCTGGGTATCGATGCACAGCCTGGATCAACGCACAGAACCGTTATTTAGTCTTTCCTCCTTCCCAGCTTGAAGAAAACCCAAATCTGTAGTGCCATACAGGCGGCATAATGCGACTATCCAATTGTTTTTATTCGGATTGTTGTCGCGGAAATCTGAAGATGGGTTAAGTCCGACAGACTCCCAGGAATTAAATGGTGCGCGCCAACCCCCGTTGTTGGGCTGGCGGTGACAGGTTTCGCGGGGCCGGGCGTCAGCCTATGAATGTCAGCCAGCCGCTCAGTGCGCGGCGGAAATCGGCCAGCGGGATGCGTTGTTCGGTGTCGTCCTTGTCGTCCAGGCTGTTGCGGATGATGGCCTCGTCGTCGCTCAGTATCAGTTCGTGAACGTTGCCATTGAATTCGTAGCGCCCCAGCGCGCCGCGCGCGACTTCGTCAGCCATGTCCAGCAGTTCCTTGCCGATGATGTCGTCGTCCTGCACATCGCCTTGCAGGAAGTTGGCTAGCGCCTGTTCCTCTTCTTTGCCTTCGGCGACCGCCAGGGGCGCGCCGTCTTTATCCCGGGAGAACTGCATGGTCACCTCTTTCTGTTCCGTATGTAGATCGGATAAGCCGTGTTGATGCCGCCACGGCGGCTGGTGTAGCCCTCGATCGGGAAGCCCAGGCCGGATGGGCCGCGCCAGGGCTTGCTGCGTTTTCTGTCACGCTTCTTCCAGGCATGGAGTATCGCCGCGATGACTTGTTTGTGACTCAGGCGATCTGGAAACAGGGTCGAGAATTTGTTTTTCCAGCGTTTCTCGCGACGGTCGTAGACCTCGACCTGGGCAGTATAGACACCGGCTTTGTTGGGGCGGCTCTTGATGCGTTTGACATGGGCGTTGCGCGGATCCTTGCCGCCGGGACGGGCATGGAAGCCGGTGGGCTTGCCGCGCCGGTTGATCTCGCCCTGAAAGATATGCGTTAGGTTGATCTCCGGCTTGGTCTTTGACCAGCCTCGCCATGGGTCGGGGTTGTTGCGTGCCCGCGCCAGCCCGGCGCTGAGCAGAATGGCGAGCGCGGTCAGTATGCCGATCGCCCTGGCTGCTGGGTTGCCGTTTCGCTTCATTGTGAAGGATCTCGTTGTTTTCGAGGGCGGTATTCTAACCCGAAAGCCTCGCGGAATGGCATTCATCCTTGCGAGGCGGTGGGTCACAGCATGGGTGGCAGGACCCTTGCCAGCGCCATGCGTTGTTTGCTGGCGGCGCCGCACAGGGCGAAGCCCAGCAGCCGGCCATCCGCGGCGAGGTAGCGCGCGGCGATGCCGTCCGCGTCGCTGTCGATACACCATTCGCCGCTGGCGTCGCGGGGAGGCGGCGCGACCGCGATCGGGCAGGCGGGGGTCTTGACGACTACTGGCATCGCTGGGTAGTGGACCTCGGTCGGTTGTCCGGCGAGGGTTTTCGCCAGTGCGCGGGCGGCGTGCATGATCGGCATCACGAAGGGAAGGTAGTGGCCTGCGACCTGGGCGCAGTCGCCGAGCGCGTATATCATGGGGTCGTTGCTCCGCAGCAGCCGGTCGACGGCGATGCCACGCTCGATCTTCAGTCCGGCTTTCTCTGCCAGGCGGGTGTCGGCGCGCAGGCCGATGGCGGACAGTACCAGGTCAGCATGGAACGGTTTGCCTTGTTGTAGTTGGAGCCGGTAGCCGTTGCCGTCACGGTCGATATGCGTGACGCCGTTGCGAAGATGCCATTCGACGCCGCACGCGGCGAGCGCTTCACGCAGGCGTTCGCCGACGATTTCTGGCAGTAAGGTGCTGATCGGCCAGGCGTCCGGTCCGATCACTTGGCAACGATGGCCGGCTTCCAGGAGGTCGTTGGCGAATTCGCAGCCGATCAGGCCGGGACCGATGATGGCGACATCGTCGCCTTCGCGCAGTTGGTCGCGGAATGTGCGGTAGTCTTGCAGGTTGTTGATCGACATCACTTGGTTGGCGGCATTGCCTTTTAGTGGCAGGCGGATCGGCCGCGCGCCGCTTGCGATCACCAATTGGCTGTAGGGTTGCGCGCAGCCGGCGTGATGTACCAGGCGGTGCTGGGTATCGATGTCGTCGACCGGCGCTTGGACGTGGATGGTGGCGTTCAGGTCGGTGGCCATCTTTTCCGCGCTGGCGCTGGCCAGGGCGTCGGGTGTGCGTCCCTGGGCCAGGGCGTTGGACAGCATCGGCTTGGAATAGAAGGTGCCATCGTCGGCGCTGAACATCACCAGCGGCGTATCCTTGTCCAATTTACGCAATTCCTTTGCCAGGGTGTAGCCGGCCAGTCCTGTGCCTATGATTATGATTGGTTTCATCGCGGGTTTCCCGTTGTGTGGTGGCGGCGACGGGGCGGTCGCCGCTTGCGTTTCGTCGCTGCGTAAATGGTCTTTTCGGTTGCCTGTGATGCATCTGCGGGAACGCCGTGTAAACGCCCCTGTCGGCTTGGTCTCGGATATCCCACCATCAGGTAACCTTCATGCTAGCCCGGATTTCTCACCCGTTCACTACTGCGACCGCCCAATGCGGCGCGCTGACTGGCGTTCGCTCGGTCGGGATGCTCGGCGTAGTGTCGGCTACGCCTGCGCGTCCCTCGGTCGTAAACACCAGCCATGCCGCACCCTTTCGCGACGAACGCCGGTGAGAAATCCGGGCTAGTCCATTCGGCTTGTCAGGCATGGATTTCGACCATCTCGAAGTCCGATTTGGCTACCCCGCAGTCTGGGCATTCCCAGTCTTCCGGGATGTCTTCCCAGCGCGTGCCGGGGGCGATGCCTTCCTCGGGCAGACCTTTGTCCTCATCATAGATGAAGCCGCAGATGATGCATTCATACTGTTTCATGGTGTTTTCTCCTACTTGTCGGTAACGTAAAGTAAGCGGTGGTTTGCCTGTGATTCATCCGTGGGAACGTCGTGGATACCTCCTTGTGGATTCGGCCCTGGCCCAACTTCGGGCAACCTTCCATGATTCGGAGAGTTTCAGTCCCCTATCATGGAAGTTGCTCGGGGTTATTTCGCATTGACGGTGGCCAATGCTTCGCGATAGTGGTTGGCATGGCGCGCTTCGACGCGGGCCAGCGCGGCGAAGCGTTTCTCTGCATTTTTCAGCGTGGTCTTGAAGCGTTCGGCGTGTTCTTCTGATTCGGCGATCTGCTCGTCGAATTCGCGCGCGGCGTCGTCACGGCCTTCCTGTTCGGCCATGTGGCGGAACGACGGGTACATCTCGGTGTACTCGTGGGTTTCGCCCTCTATCGCCAGTTCGAGGCATTTCGCCGGGTCGAGCTGGGTTTTCGGGAAGAGCAGGTCCATGTGGCCGAAGGCGTGCTGAACTTCTTGCTTTGCGGTGTTCTCGAAGACATCGGCGCTGCCTTCGTCGCCCATCGCGCGGCAGATCCGGGCGAAGTACATGTATTTGATATGCGCCATGGATTCACCAGCCAGCGCGGCTTCGAGATTCTTGATGGTGATGGAGTCTTGCTTGGACATTGTGTTTACCTCTCGGTTCGTTGTGGAAGCGCGGACGCTCAGCGTGAACGTCCCTTGTGTTCATAGCGACAATTTGTTGGCTTGAGAGGGAGAATAGGTGCTGATTAATAATTGTTGAAGTTGATTGTTTTTATTTTATTAATAGTTTTTAGCTATTTCTGCTGCGATTAGTGTGACAGTACGCGGTCGCTTGCTTGTGATCTGTCCGCGGGAACGCTGTGGGACCATTCTTCATGACGATGAGCGGCGTGCCTAGCAGGCCACCGAGAAATGGCATCTTTCAATGGCCTGTGTGCGGTACAGGGAAATCGCATTTTCCGGTTCCGTCGTTGAAAAAGTCCATGGAAGGACTTTTTCAACATCCGGGCTAGGGGTGAAAGAGAATGTATGGAGATGCCGATGTTCGACTGGCCGTGGCGATAGATTGTTTGGCGGACGCGCCGTGGAATGCCTTGCGGGCAGGTTGTCAGTCGGCGGTATCTTGCTGAAGTGTTTCCAGTTCGTCACTGGCTTCCAGCCAGGCTTCTTCCGTCTCGCCGAGTGATCGGTCGATGTTGGCCTTGTCGGTCAGTAGGGCTTTGAGTTCGTCCTTATGTGCCTCACCATACAGGTCGGTGTCGGCGAGGCGGGTCTCCAGGGCCTTTTGTCGCGCATGCAGTTCGTCGAGCGCCTTCTCCAGTTGTTGCACGCGGTTTTTTAGTGGGCGAAGCTTGGCGCGTTGCTCGGCGCGCTTGCGTTTCTGTGTCTTGCGCTGGTTGGCGGAAAGCGTGCCGCCATCCGCGTGGCTTGCATTGCGGCTTTGTTGGCTGGCGAGCCAGCGGGGGTATTCATCCAGCGATAGCGGGAATTCGTCGGCGTTGCCGTCATGTACCAGCAACAGTTGATCGGTGGTGATGCGCAGCAGATGGCGATCATGTGATACGACGACCAGCGCGCCCTCGAAATCCTGCAAGGCGTTGCCCAGCGCCAAGCGCATCTCGATGTCCAGATGGTTGGTTGGTTCATCGAGCAACAGTAGGTTCGGCCGCTGCCAGACGAGCAGGGCGAGCACCAGGCGGGCTTTCTCGCCGCCGGAGAAGGGCTCGGTTGGGCTCAGTGCCTGATCGCCGACGAAGCCGAAACCGCCGAGGAAGTCGCGCAGTTGCTGTTCTAGCGCTTCGTTGTCTAGGTGTTTTGCGGTCTGTTGCAGATGTTCCAACGCGGAATGTTCTGGGTGCAGTTGTTCGAGTTGATGCTGGGCGAAGTAGCCGATGTTCAGGTCACGCGCCTCGCGGCGTTCGCCCCGTAATGGTGGCAGTTCGCCAGCGAGCAGCTTGATTAGCGTTGATTTGCCTGCGCCGTTGCGACCGAGCAGGCCGATGCGCTCGCCCGGTGAGATGGCCAGGTTCAGGTCTTGCAGGATCGGGCTGTTGGTCTGGTAGCCGGCGTCGGCGTGATCCAGGCGCAGCAGCGGGTTGGGGCTGCGCCGGGGCGGGAAGAAGGTGAAGTGGAAGGGCGAATCGATATGTGCCGGGGCGATCAGCTTCATGCGTTCCAGTGTTTTCAGGCGGCTCTGCGCCTGTTTTGCCTTGGTTGCTTTGGCGCGAAAGCGCGCGACGAATGCCGCCATGTGCTGGATCTCGCGCTGTTGTTTCTCGTGCGCGGCCTGCTGGTTCGCGAGCTTCTCGGCGCGTTGGTGTTCGAAATCGGAGTAACCGCCGGTGTACAGCGTCAGCGTCTTGTGTTCTATGTGCAGGATGCGGCTTGCTACCGCGTCGATGAAATCGCGGTCGTGCGAGATCAGGATCAATGTGCCGGTGTAGGCGCGCAGCCAGCTCTCCAGCCAGATCACGGCGTCCAGGTCCAGGTGGTTGGTCGGCTCGTCGAGCAATAGCAGGTCCGAGCGGCACATCAGCGCCTGGGCCAGATTCAGGCGCATGCGCCAGCCGCCGGAGAAGGTGTGTATCTGTTGATCGAACTGTCCAGTGGAAAATCCCAGGCCGGTGAGTAGGTGCGCTGCGCGGGTGCGCGCCTGATAACCACCGATGGTGTCGATCTGGCCGTGCAATGTGCCGATCAGATGACCGTCATCGGCCTCGGTTGCCGCCGTCAGCTTTGTTTCCAGTTCGCGCAACTGCTGGTCGCCGTCGATGACATATTCCAGCGCGCCTTGCGTGCCGGCCTCGCTCTCCTGGGCGACGTGCGAGATGACCCAATCGTCAGGCATCGACACGTTGCCGCCATCCGCCTCCAGCCCGCCGAGCAACAACGCGAACAGGCTGGACTTTCCGCAGCCGTTCGCGCCGGTCAGCGCCGCCCGCTGGCCGGGATGGAGCTGGAAGCTGGCCCGTTCGAAAAGGATCTTGCCGCCACGTCGCAGCGCTACATCGGTGAATTGCAACATCGCGCGAGTCTACCATGTCGTCCGATCGGGGGATGGCCCTGAAACGCGCGTGCCGATTGGTGATAGGCACGGTCGGCCGCATGCCGAGTCGATAATTCTGACGTTTGCCCGGCCTTTGGCTATAGAATGGCGGCGATGCTCGAACCGATGAGGAGGGACTGTCATGCATCCGCTGCTGAAATGTATTGTGATATTGGTTATCGCCCTGATGACCGCTGCTTGTGCCGAAGAGCGGCAACAAACGGCCTATGCCAGCGTTTCCAACGATCAGTTGAAGGCGCTACTCGCCAAGGGCGTGCCGCTGGTGGATATCCGGCGCCCGGAAGAATGGCGTCAAACGGGCATCATCGAAGGCGCCCACACGATCACGTTGTTCGGCCCGGGCGGCCAAGTTTATCCGGACTTTTTCGATAAGTTGGCCCGTATCGCACCGAAGGATAAGCCAGTCGCGCTGATCTGCCGTACCGGCAATCGTACCCGCGTGGCCAGTGATTATCTGACGAAGAAGCTGGGTTATACTCGGTTGTATAACGTCAAGCACGGCATCACCGGGTGGATTCGCCAGGGCAACCCGGTGGTGAAATACCAGCCGTGATCGATCCCGCGATTTCGGTAGCCACGCCCAGTCCCTTTCTCCCCATGGTGATCGGTGTTGCTCGTCGTTGTCGGGCATGGCCTCGGCCAGCTCTTGGCCGAACCACGGCAACCTTTCATCATCCGGGGTGTTTCGTCCCCCATCATGAAAGCGGAAGAATCAATACAAGGGATCTTAAAAAAATGCCTTCCATGGGGTTTTTCTCGCCGCAAAGAGAAAATGCGATTGCCTATTTGCTCATATTTTCCATCACTTATCGTGATCGAAAAGGGTGGGATATCCCTGTCCCACTCGGGCATCTCGATTTTTCGAGATGCCCTACATTGTCGCATGATCGTAGGCGTGGATGATGCTGGCGATGCGTTCGATGGTTTCTCTCGGTGGCGGCTTGACGCCTTCCAGTGGGTAGCCGTGACCGAGTGATTCCCATTTGTGTCGACCCAGTTCGTGATACGGGATCAGCTCCACGGTTTCGATGTTGTCCATGCCAGCGATGAATTGGCCGAGGCGGTGAGCGGAGGGTTCGTCGTCGGTGAAGCCGGGGACGATGACGTAGCGGATGCGAGTCTTCTGGCCGCGTTCGTGCAGATGGCGGGCGAAGTCGAGGATATGCCGGTTCGGCGCGCCGACGAGGATCTTGTGGATCGGTTCGTCGATCTGTTTCAGATCCAGCATCACCAGGTCGGTGACATCCAGGACTTCGTCGATCAATGGCATGCGTTTACGCATCACGCCATTGGTGTCCAGGCAGGTGTGGATGCCCTCGGCCTTGGCGGCGATGAACAGGTTGCGCACGAACTCGGGTTGTAGCATCGGCTCGCCGCCGGAGACGGTGATGCCGCCACCGGAGGCGTTCATGAAATGGCGGTAGCACAGTGCTTCCTTCAGGATTTCGTCGACGCTGATTTCGCGCCCCTTGTGGAGGTCCCAGGTGTCGCGGTTGTGGCAGTACTGGCAGCGCAGCAGGCAACCCTGGGTGAAGACGATGAAGCGGATGCCGGGTCCGTCGACCGCGCCACAGGATTCGAAGGAGTGGATGCGGCCGCGGGTCGTCGAGCTGGATGATGTCATCGGCTGTGGTGGTGTTTGTGGTGGTAGGCATGAGTTGTCGGCTCCTGTCGGCCCGGTCCTCTCCCGACGGGAGAGGACGCGCTAGCCCGGCCTTCTACTGCGGTGGCCCAATGGCACGCCCTGACTGGCGTTCGCTCGACGTAGTGTTGGCTACGCCTGCGCGTCCCTCGGTCGCGAACGTCAGCCATGCCGCACCATTGACCACCTCGCGACGAACGCTGGTGAGAAATCCGGGCTAGGGCGCCTTACAACGACTGTGTGAAGGTTCGGGCGATGACATCCCGGTGCTGATCGCGGGTCAGCGAGTTGAAGCGTACCGCGTAGCCAGATACGCGGATGGTCAACTGCGGATAGTTTTCTGGATGCTCCATCGCGTCGATCAGCATGTCGCGATTCATCACATTGACGTTCAGGTGCTGGCCGCCCTCGATGCCTGGTTCGTTGTGGAAGTAGCCGTCGATCAGCCCGGCGAGGTTCGCCTGGCGGGTCTTGTCCTGCTTGCCGAGGGTATTCGGCACGATCGAGAAGGTATAGGAGATGCCATCCTTCGCGTGCGCGTAGGGCAGTTTGCCGACCGAGGTGAGTGACGCGACCGCGCCCTTGTCGTCACGCCCATGCATCGGATTTGCGCCGGGGGCGAAAGGTTCGCCGGCGCGTCGGCCGTCTGGGGTGTTACCGGTTTTCTTGCCATAGACCACGTTCGATGTGATCGTCAGCACCGACTGCGTGGGGGCGGCGTTGCGATAGAACTTCAGCTTGCGCAGTTTGTCCATGAAACGCTCGACCAGATCGCAGGCGATGTCGTCGACGCGCGGGTCGTTGTTGCCGTATTTCGGGTAGTCGCCCTCGATCTCGAAGTCGACCGCGATACCGTTCTCGTTGCGTATCGGCCGGACCTTGGCGTATTTGATCGCGGACAGCGAGTCGGCGACCACCGACAGCCCGGCGATGCCGCAGGCCATGGTGCGTTTCACATCACGGTCGTGCAGTGCCATCTGCGCGGCCTCGTAGCTGTATTTGTCGTGCATGTAATGGATCATGTTCAGCGCGGTGACATACTGCTTGGAGACCCAGTCCATCATTTCATCGAAACGCGTGAACACGGTGTCGTGGTCAAGTATCTCGTCGGCGAGTGGCGCTTGCTCGGGCGCGACCTGCATCTGCAGTTTCTCGTCGACGCCGCCGTTTATCGCATACAGCAGGGTCTTGGCCAGATTCACCCGCGCGCCGAAGAACTGCATCTGCTTGCCGACCACCATCGGCGAGACGCAACAGGCGATGGCGTAGTCGTCGGAATCCAGGTCCGGACGCATCAGGTCGTCGTTCTCGTACTGGATGGACGAGGTGTCGATGGACACCTTCGAGCAGAAACGCTTGAAGCCGGTCGGCAGTTGTTCCGACCACAAGACCGTGATGTTGGGTTCTGGCGATGGCCCCATGGTGTACATGGTATTCAGCACGCGGAAGCTGGTGCGTGTCACCAAGGTACGACCGTCCTTGCCCATGCCGCCGATGGATTCGGTCGCCCAGATTGGGTCGCCGGAGAACAGTTCGTCGTATTCCGGCGTGCGTAGAAAGCGCACCATGCGCAGCTTCATGACGAAGTGATCTATCATCTCCTGCGCCTGTCGCTCGGTGATGGCGCCGGCCTTCAGATCGCGTTCGATGTAGATATCGAGGAAGGTGGCGGTGCGCCCCAGCGACATGGCCGCGCCGTTCTGCGACTTGACCGCCGCGAGATAGGCGAAGTAGGTCCACTGGATGGCTTCCCGCGCGGTGGTCGCCGGGGCGGAGATGTCGTGGCCGTATTTCGCGGCCATTTCCTTCAGCTGGCTCAGTGCGCGATGCTGCTCGGTGATCTCCTCGCGCAACTGGATGGTCGTGCGCAGGTCGTCGCCGTTCTCTACCTCGTCTTGCAACGAATGAAACTGGGCGACCTTGTCTTGCATCAGATAGTCAACGCCATACAGCGCGACGCGGCGAAAATCGGCGATGATGCGCCCGCGTCCGTAGGCATCTGGCAGGCCGGTCAGGATGCCAGCTTTGCGGCACTTCAGGATGTCCGGCGTGTACACGTCGAAGACACCCTGGTTGTGTGTTTTGCGATACTCGGTGAAGGTCTTCTTGACCTCTGGGTCAAGCTCGCGCCCATAAGCCTTGCAGGATGCCTCGATCATGCGCACGCCGCCATTCGGCATGATCGCGCGCTTCAGTGGCGCGTCGGTTTGCAGGCCGACGATGGTCTCCAGATCCTTGTCGATGTAGCCGGCGTTATGCGAGGTGATGGTCGATGGCGTGTCGGTGTCGAAATCCAGTGGCGCGTGCGTCGCGTTCTCTTGCTTGATGCCCTCCATCACCCGGTTCCACAGGGTTTGCGTGGCCTCGGTGGCCTCGGCTTCCAGAAAGGCGTCGTCGCCTTCGTAAGGGGTGTAGTTCTTCTGGATGAAGTCACGTACATCGACCTCATGCTTCCAGTTACCGGGGGTGAAACCTTTCCAGGCCTTGGCGAATTGCTCTTCCATCGTTCGTTGCACCTAAATGTGAATTAAAGATAACGGCTGGATCCGCGTGGCGCGACGGGCGCCAGAAAGCCATGCGCACACAGGCCGTTGAAAAATGGTATTTTTCAACGGCCTGTGTGCGGTACAGGGATGTACCGCCATTTTCGATGACTGCAAGTCATTAAAAATGAAGGAACCGGGACATCGCATTTTCCGGTTCCGTCGTTGAACAAAGTCCATGGAAGGGCTTTTTCAACATCCTGGTAAGGTACGACCGCCCGCGTGGCGCCGGGTTTCCTTCCATGGAATGTTGTGTATGACGGGATGGTTTTCCGAACCCAGGTTCAGGACCGTTGCGGATAATACCGGATATTTCAGCGGGTTTTTTTTAACTTCTGTGAATTTATGTAAAAGATCCCGTTGGGTTTGGCTGGTGGTGAGTCTCTGGAATGAACATTTCCCAAAGCTTCCGTATCCTGCCCTCGCTCCCGTCCGAGTGTTACAGTGCAATTGGTTCTGGCGGCTTGCAGTTTTTCTCTGCTGCGGGGATCATTGCGTTTTTGCATGGAATCTCGATGTCGCACATCAATCCCGATCCTATTCGCGCAGAGTGGCTTGCGTTGCACCAGGATCACGAGCGCTATGATCGCTGGGCGTTGCTGATCAAGCTGCTGGCGCTACTGGTCTGGCTGCTTGGCTGGCATTGGTGGGTGACTTGGCCGGTGACTCTGGTGGTCGCCTTGCTGTGGGGTCAGGAGGCGATCTGGCGAACTTGGCAGGCGCGTCTCGGCGATCGTTTGCTGGCCATCGAGCAGGATGGCGCGAGGCCGTTCCGGTTTTATCGCGAGTGGCAGGGCCCGCGGCCCGGAATGGCCGGCTTGGTGCTGGATTATGTCAAGAGCGCGTTGCGTCCGACGGTGGTCTACCCTTATGCCGTGTTGCTGATGCTGGATGCGGCGCGCAAGTGGTGGTTTTGATTCGTGATCCAGGCGCGTGATATCCCCAATCTGATCAGTTTTGCGCGCATCGCGCTGGTGCCGCCCATCGTCTATGTGTTGTTGGCTGGAGATTTCGGCTTGGCGCTGTGGCTGTTTTTGATTGCGGGCGTCTCCGATGGTCTGGATGGTTTTCTCGCCAAGCATTTCGCTTGGCAATCCGAGTTTGGCGGTAAGCTGGATCCTGCGGCCGACAAGCTGTTGCTGCTGTCTTGCTATTTCGTGCTCGGTTGGATCGGTTTGCTGCCGTGGTGGCTGGTTGGACTGGTATTTTTGCGCGATATCGTCATTGTTGTCGGCTGGATCGCATACAACCAACACGTCCAGCGTATCAGCGCGCAGCCGATGCTGATCAGCAAGGTCAATACCTTCATGCAGATCGTGCTGGCGCTGGCGGTGGTGGCCAACCAGGTCAGGCCGATCCTCGATGCTGGCTCGATGTTGGCGCTGCTGATCGTCGTGGCGGTGACGACGGTGTGGAGCGGTGTGGCCTATGTCGGCTACTGGGGCGCGCGGGTGGTGCGGCATGACTGATTCCCATGCCGGCCGGGACGAGCATGCCTGGCTCTGGCTGCTGCTGGTTGCCATCGGTGGCTGGCTGCTGTGGTTGTTGTCACCGATCCTGACGCCATTTCTGATCGGCGCGTTATTCGCCTATCTGGGTGACCCACTGGTCGATCGCCTGGAGGCACGCCGTTTTCCGCGCACCCTGGCGGTGATGGCGGTGTTCTCCGGGTTCGTCCTGTTGTTGCTGGCGATGGTGTTGGTGATCGTGCCGGTGCTGGATGATCAGTTGTCGTTGTTGTTGGCGAAATTGCCGGAGTATGCCGCCTGGGTGCGCTCGCATGTTTTGCCGTGGTTGCGCGATACGCTGGGCCTCAGCGGTGGCTTTACTCGCGAGGGCTATGTGCAGAAGCTGCTGACCGAATACGGCAAGGAGGCGGGCGGGCTGATCTCCTTTTTGGTGGGGTCGGTGTCGCGCTCTGGTCTTGCATTGGTCGAGCTGATCGCGAATCTTTTCCTGATTCCGGTGATCACTTTTTATCTGTTGCGTGATTGGGACGATATCGTCGCCGGCGTCCATTCTCTGTTGCCGCGACGCATCGAGCCGCGCATCGTCAGGTTGGCGCGTGAATCGGATGAGATGCTTGGCAGTTTCCTGCGTGGCCAGATGTTGGTGATGCTCGGGCTGGGCATCATCTATACCACGGGTCTGTGGCTGGTCGGCTTGCAGTTCGCGCTGCTGATCGGCATGCTGGCCGGTTTGGTCAGTTTCGTGCCTTATCTTGGCTTGGTGATCGGCACGCTGGTTGCTGGCATTGCGGCGATATTGCAGGCGCAGGGACCGGTTCTGCTGCCCTGGGTGGCGCTGGTGTTCGTCGTTGGGCAGATGATCGAGGGGATGTTGCTGACGCCGGTGCTGGTCGGTGATCGTATTGGCCTGCATCCGGTCGCGGTGATCTTCGCGGTGATGGCTGGCGGGCAGTTGTTCGGCTTCTTTGGCGTGCTGCTGGCGTTGCCGGTGGCGGCTGTGGTGATGGTATTGCTGCGCGATGCCCTGAGCGAGTATCGGCGTAGCGCGATGTATGCGCTGGCGGCTGAGCGGGATTCGGAACATTGAGAGGCTGGTAACCATGACGATCCAATTGAACAAGGCGCGCGCCGTCGCCCATGTGTTGACCGAGGCGTTGCCCTATATTCGTCGCTTTCAGGGCAAGACCATCGTCGTCAAGTATGGCGGCAATGCGATGGTCGACGAGAAGCTGAAGCAGAGTTTCGCCCGCGATATCGTGTTGCTGAAGCTGGTCGGTCTGAATCCGGTCATCGTGCATGGTGGCGGGCCGCAGATCGGCGGGTTGCTGAAGCGCCTCGGGATCGATAGCCATTTCGTTCAGGGGATGCGCGTGACCACCGCCGAGACCATGGATGTGGTCGAGATGGTGCTCGGTGGCCAGGTCAACAAGCAGATCGTCAATCTGATCAACCGGCATGGCGGCAAGGCGGTCGGCCTGACCGGCAAGGATGGCGACCTGATCCGCGCGCGTAAATTGCATCTGCGCCATCATAAAGTATCCGAGGAGGCCGCCGATGGCGTGCTGGATCTCGGCTATGTCGGCGAGGTCGAGAGCATCGATACCGGTGTTGTCGAGATGCTCGTCGCGAGCAACTTCATCCCGGTGATTGCGCCGATCGGCGTGGGCGAGGATGGCCTTTCGTACAATATTAATGCCGATCTGGTGGCGGGCAAGGTCGCGGAGGTGTTGAAGGCCGAAAAGCTGATGCTGCTGACGAATACGCCGGGCCTGCTGGACAGACGTGAGGTCTTGATCAAGGAGGTGGAGGCCGATGGCGTTACCAGCCTGATCGAGGAGGGCACCATCCACGGCGGCATGCTGCCAAAGGTGCGTTGCGCGCTGGACGCAGTGAACGCGGGCGTGGGTTCCTCGCATATCCTCGATGGTCGGGTGGAACACGCAGTGATGCTTGATCTGTTCACCGACGAGGGCGTGGGCACGCTGATCCGGCGGCGGGCCTGATGGCGAAACGCGATCCGAACCGCAAGCAGGCGATCCTGGAAGGGCTGGCGCGTGAGTTGGAGCACAACCCCGGCGCGCGTGTCACCACGGCGAGGCTGGCGAAGGCGGTGGGCGTCTCCGAGGCGGCGTTGTACCGGCATTTTCCAAGCAAGGCGCGCATGTTCGAGGGTTTGATCGAGTTTGCCGAGCAGGCCATCTTCGCGCGTGTCAATCAGTTGCTGGAAGACGAGAAACAGGCCGAGGCGCGCACTCAGGCGATGTTGTTCCTGCTGCTGGGCTTCGCCGAGCGCAACCCGGGCATTACCCGTGTGTTGCTTGGCGACGCATTGGTCGGCGAGCATGAACGCCTGGCCGCGCGGGTCGGACAGTTCTTTAATCGTGTCGAGACCCAGTTTCGTCAGATCCTGCGGGAAACCGCGTTGCGCGGGGAACGCCTCTCCGGGGTGACGCCAGAGAGCGGCGCTTCGCTGTTATCGCGCTATGTCGAGGGGAGCATGCATCAATTCCTGCGCAGCCGTTTCCAGCGCTCGCCGCTGGATGACCTGGAAGCGCAATGGACGGCGCTGGCCGGCATGCTGTTCGGCTTTCCGCGCGGTGTGGTGGCCGGCGCCAATCTGGGCCCGGTGTGAGGCCGGTTCGAATAGGGGTGTGGTCATGGGGTTGTTTCGTTGTCCAACGCGGTGGGGGCTGTTGCTGACGGTTGTGTCGTCTCCCGCGTGGGCGGGGCTGTTCCCGATTACCGGTGGCTTCAGCGTCGATACCACCGATCGCTTCCAGACGCGGGCGTTCTATCTCAGTCTGTCCAGCGCATCGGAAGATACCCCGATGGCGTGGAACGGCAACGTGGCTTCCTGCGCGCCGGGTACCACCAGCGAGGACTACAAGGATGCGGTGATGTTGCGCGTCAATATGTTTCGCGCGCTGGCCGGCGTTCCGGCAGTGATCGATCATCGCGCCGATTATGATGGCAAGGCGCAGCGGGCGGCGTTGATTATGAGCGCGAATAATACGCTGTCGCATACGCCGCCGAATACCTGGGATTGCTGGTCGGTGGACGGCAATGAGGCGGCGGGCAACTCGAATCTTTCGTTGGGAAACGATGGCTGGCGCGCGGTGTTCAGTCAGATGCGCGACGATGGCGACAACAATGCCATCGTCGGGCATCGGCGCTGGATCCTTTATCCGCAGACGCGGCGGATGGGCACGGGCGACATCCCGATCGATGGCGATTTTCGCGAAACCAACTCCCTATGGGTCATCGACAGCAATTTCGGTGCCGCGCGCCCACCCGTCAGGGATGATTTCGTCGCCTGGCCACCGCGCGGCTATGTTCCCTATCGCTTGGTGTTCGCGCGTTGGTCGTTCAGCCTCGCGGGCGCGGATTTTTCCGCCGCGAACGTCACGATGTCGCATAATGGCGTGAATGTGCCATTGAGCGTTGAGGCGCGATCGAATACGCGGGTTGGCGAGCCGACCATCGTCTGGAAGCCCGATGATGGCAATGTGTTACTTGCCGCCGGCGCAGTCCGACCGGCGGTCGATACGACCTACGATGTGACGATCTCCAATGTATCGATCGACGGTGTCGCTCAGTCGTTCAGCTACCCGGTTACCGTGATCGATCCGCGGGTTGGAGTCCCGGGCGCGCCACTTCCAGATATCAGCGGGCCGGCCACGGTCAGCGTGGGACGGCCGCAGGCTTATCAGTATGCGCTGGACACCGGTCTTGCCGGCTATCAGTTGCGGGTGCTCCAGACCAGCCCCTACGGCGAGGTGGAGGGTGGCGAGGGTGGTGGCGGCAATGTCGTGGACGGCACCTCCGCTGGCTATGATCTGATTGCCACCGGCAATCCCGGGACGGGTGCGCATGCCTTTCATCTGGCACATCCGGGCGCGGGCGTCGAGTATTTCGAACTCGCGCCGGATTTCGTCTTGCATGGTGGCAGCCGTCTGCAATTCATCAGTCGGCTCGGTTGGGCGACCCGTGATCAGTTTGCGAAGGTCCAGATCTCGCCGAACGGTGGCAGCAGTTGGGTGGATGTGTATTCCCTGGCGGGCAATGGCGGTGTCACCGAGGCGGCTTATGGCGCGCATGATCTGGATCTGGGCGCCTGGGCCGATCAGGCTGTCCGTATTCGCTTTGCCTATGCGTTCGAGAGTGGCAGCTTTTTTCCGCAGACCGATGCCGATGTCGGTTGGTCGGTGGACGATATCGCCTTGTTGAATGCCGACAGGGTGACGCAGTCCAGCGTCACGGACCTGGATGACGGCGGCAGCTTCGATTTCGCTCCGGTGACGGTTGGCGATTACGGCTTGCAGGTCGGGACATCCAGCGTGGATGGCTTTTCGGCTTCGGTATGGGGCGATGTCTTGCCCGTGATGGCGCGGGAAGGGGCGTCGCCCATGCCTTCCGGTTTTGATGTCGATGGTAGTGGCGGCCCGCCAGATGCCCTTACCGACGGGATCATCATCATTCGCGCGATGTTCGGTTTCACCGGCGCGGCGCTGGTTCAGGGCGCGGTGGCTCCGGGTGGGGCGGATGCCGCAGCCATTGCCGAGCATGCGCGGACCTTTGTCGTCGGCTTGGATATCGACGGTGATGGCCGTCAGGATGCGTTGACGGATGGCATTTTGCTGATCCGCTACCTGTTTGGCTTTCGCGGTGATGCGCTGGCCGCCGGTGCCGTCAGTCCGGGCGCGTCACGTCGTTCCGGCGCTGATGTCGCCGCGTGGATCGCCGGCCTGGGTCTTTGATCCAAAGCGCTTACTGTTTCTCATTTTCGGCCTGGGCTGTGGTTGGCGCGCCAGATCCGATATAATCCGCTCGATAACTTTACGATAGCGACAACGGCGTCGGATGCTTCAGGACGCCTCGGGATTTTGGCATGATCAAGAGAATTTTTATTTCACTCGCGGCCCTGGCTCTGCTCGGCGTGGCCAATGCGGAGGTTTTCTACAACCAAGTGTGGCGGCAAACGGCCGATGCCGATTATGTCGGACGTACCAACGATGTCGGCGTGGCGGATCTCAATGGAGATGGTCGGGACGATGTCTGGCTGGTCGACCCCAACGGACCGAGCCGAGTCTGGTTGCAAAACGCCAGCGGCGTGCTCGAGGATTCTGGCCAGGCGATCGGTGCGGCGGGTACCAACGCCGTGGTGCTTGGCGACCTCGACGGCGATGGCGATATCGATGCGGTCGAGGCCGTTTCGGGATCGGACAACAAAGTTTGGCTGAACAACGGTAGTGGCGTTTTTAGCGATGCGGGTCAGTCGACCGGAGATTCAAGCTTTTCCTTTGGTCTGGCGATGGGTGATCTCGATGGCGACGGCGATCTCGATCTTTTTGTCGCGAATACCGGCGCGCCGAATACCGTGTGGTCCAACGATGGCTCGGGTGTCTTTACGGATACGGGGCAGACGCTGGGCGGCAATGCGCTCAGCTCGGGCGTTGCCCTGGGCGATCTCAATGGCGATGGGCGTCTCGATGCGGTAGTCGCGAATGCGGGCGCGAATAGCGTTTGGATCAACGATGGCCATGGTGTGTTCAGCGCCGGCACCACGCCGGCCACCGGTAACGCTTCGACGACCAAGACCGTTGTGCTCGCGGATTTCGATGGTGATAGCAAGCTCGACGCCTTCTTCGGCGAGGTCAATGGCAATCACGTTTGGAAGGGCGATGGCGCGGGCGGATTCAGTGATACGGGATTGGTGCTCGGCACGGCTTCCAGCCAGGATCTGGTCGTCCAGGACATGAACGGAGACGGTAAGCCGGATGTCTATGTGGCTAATGATTTCACCAATGGCGCGGATAAGGCGTGGCTGAATACGAGTACGTCGAGCGCGATCAGTTTCACCGTTGCGGGCCTGAACTTCGGCGTTTCGTACAGCTCGTCTGCGGCCTTGGGCGATTTCGACAATGATGGCCGGAAAGACGATATCTTTGTCGGCGCGGGCGCGACGCGCACCCAGCCTGACCATATTTGGTTGAATCAAAACGACATCGGTAACTTTGTCGCCGGGCAGACGCTGGTTACGGCGGTTCTGAGTAACGCGGTGGCCCTCGGTGATCTCGATGGTGATGGCGATTTCGACGCCTTCGTCGCGAACAGCGGCGCGAATGCCGTGTTGCTGAATAATTCCGGCATGCAATTCCAGCTTGTCCAGTCGCTCGCCAATGAGGATTCTCAAGGCGTGGCTCTGGACGATTTCGATCAGGATGGCGATCTGGATGCCGTCGTCGCGAATGGTAGCGGCGGGCCCAATCGGATCTGGTTGAACGACGGCGCCGGACATTTCACGGATAGCGGCATCGTGCTCGGTAGTGGTGGAACAAGCCAGAGTTTGGACGTTGTCGCCGCCAATTTGGATGGCGATGTCTGTCCAGATGTGGTTATCGCAAATTTTGGTTTTCCCGATCAGGTTTGGTTGAATGTTTTCGACAACAATAGAGTTGATTTTATCGATCGACCGATACCATGCCAGTTCAATGCCGCGCCACAAACGCTTTCGTTCGGCAACAATCAGAGTGCCGCGGTCGTCTTTGCCGATATCAATAGCGATGGTCTATTGGATGTCTTGTTCACCGGGATACGCGGAGCCAGCACGCCCAGTGGGGAGATTCGCGCCTGGACCAACGATCCGTTGAATCATGGCCATTTCCTCCAAGGTAGTTTTTTGAGCAATCCCAGCGGCAATGTACGCAAGGTAGTGCTGGGCGAGCTGACCGGAGATGGCAATCTCGACGCCTTTGGTGTGACCTCCGGTAGCAATCTGCTTTGGCAGGGGGATGGTCATGGTGGTTTCTCGTCATCCACTGGTGTTGGCATCGTATCGGATGGCTGGGATGCCGCCATCGGTGATATCGATACGGCCGGTGGCGACGATATCTTCGTGGTCAGCGATAGCGGCACGAACAAGGTGTTGTATAACGACGGAACAGGGAATTTCACCGACAGCAATATCGCGCTGCCCGCAGTCAAGGGTAGGGCGGTCGGCTTCGCCGATCTGGACGGTGATCAAGATCTGGATGCCTTTATTGCCGCGAATGGTTTGAATGTCGCGTTGCGACACGATCCCTTTGCGGGCGGCGCCCAGGGCTTCGATGTCGATGGCAACGGTGCTGTCGATGCGTTGACCGATGGCATCATCATCATCCGTTATATGTTTGGTATTCGTGGTGCGGCATTGATTCAAAGCGCGATTGCGCCGGATGCGACAGCCGATGGTCCGGAAATCGAGACGCATATGGTGGGGCTGAACCCGACGTTGGACGCCGATGGCAACGGTGCGGTAGACGCTTTGACCGATGGCATCATCATTATTCGTTATATATTTGGTTTTCGCGGTTCGGCGCTGATCCAGGGCGCGCTTGCGCCCAATGCAACGAATACCACCTCCGCGCTGGTCGAAGCCTGGGCGGCAGGGGTTGGTCTCTGACAGAACATGCGTGTTGCATATCTGCAACTCATATGTGTGAAAGGAGACACTTTTTTTGCATCTTGGGCGGATGACTGTTGTATTATTGCGATCCATGGTTCATAATTCTGACGTTGGTATCATAAATCCCGTCATGATGGATGGGTAAGTTACCGCGAAAATTGCACTTTTTTGATCATGTCGGGTAATGAACCGATTTGTTGGTTTGTTGCCATTCTGGCATGCTCTCTTGGGTTTTCGTACTTGGTTTGGGAATATAGGAAGGGTAGATATGAAATTTTTACGTGTAATTGGGGCTGCGCTATTGCTGGCCTCCTCGGGCGCCTACGCGGCGGAGCAGGTAGTGACCTCCACGCCCGCGTCGCAGGTTGCCGCGCCTTCGACGGCAGTGTCTTTCAACGCTGTATACACGTCGCAAAACCCCCAGGATGAAACGACCAGCGGTCTGGGGCTGCGCATCCACTATGATTCATCACAGTTGACTTTCGTCAGTGTGACCAACATTTTTGCGAGCGGCGCTCAGCCTGTTTCCGAACAGGCCGATGCGGGTAATGAAGATGGGGACGCGGCGACCGACCGCGTGGTCCTGATTTCGTGGATCGATGTTGGCGCCAACTGGCCGGGCGATGGTAACGAGCCGGTAAGTCCGTTGTTTACCGCCAACTTTACTACTACCGCGGCTTTTGCGGGTACCACGTTGAACTATTCCGCGAGTTCTACCGCCGCGGGTTACACGCTGCAAGCCGCTCCGGTCCAGATTGGTCTGGCGACCACGGTACCCGATGTCGTTGGTCAGACCCAGGCTAATGCCACTGCGGCCATCACTGGCGCGGGCTTGGCTGTTGGCGCGGTGACCACTCAAGGCAGTGCCGTGGTTGCGGCGGGTAGCGTGATTAGCCAGTCTCCGGCGGCCGGTGCTTCCGTCGCGGGTGGCAGCAACGTCGATCTGGTGGTTTCCAGCGGTCCGATCGTGGTTCCGGATGTCGTGGGTAATTCCCAAGCGGCCGCTACTGCTACCTTGACTGCGGCGGGCTTGAATGTGACGACGACATCGGTACCCAGTGAGGCGCCGGTTGGTACCGTGGTAAGTCAGAATCCCGCTGCTGGCTCCAACGCCAGTGCTGGCGATACCGTGGCCTTGGCCATCGCGGCGCCGGCCGGCGCTGGTGGCAGCGCCACTGGCGTTCCGACTCTGTCCGAATGGGCACTTGTCCTGCTGGCCATGCTGGTTGGCCTGGTTGCCTGGGTGAGGCACAATAAGGAAGCCTGATCCGAGTGATCTGGCCGAGTCCTGAAGGCCCCGCTTCCTGATGGAGGCGGGGCTTTTTTGCATGTGGAGATTGCCGCTGTTTGCGGCGATTTGAATCGACTGAATAGGGGGGGTGAATCCATGCGGAATATCGATATCGCTGGTTTAATCCAACTCGCTCGCGAGGCGGGTGGAGAAATCATGAGGATCTATGATGCCGATGAGATTTCGGTCGAGACGAAAGCGGATGATTCTCCATTGACCAACGCGGACGTGGCTTCGCATCGCGCCATCGTTGCCGGTTTGGCGGCGATGACGCCGGATATCCCGGTACTGTCGGAGGAGTCGGCGACGTTGCCATGGAATGTGCGGCGTGCGTGGTCACGCTATTGGTTGATCGATCCATTGGATGGTACCAAGGAATTCGTCAAGCGTACTCATGAGTTCACCGTGAATATCGCCTTGATCGAGGATGGTTACCCGACGATTGGCGTCGTGTATGCGCCGGCCATTTCGACGCTGTATCATGGCGTTGCTGGCGGTGGTGCGTTCAAGCAACGGCTGGATGGCGCGCCGGAGCCGATTCGGGTTTCCGACTCCCTGCACAGGCCGGTTCGCGTCGTTGGCAGCAAGTCGCATGCCACTGAATCGCTGCGCTACTTCGTCGACTGTGTCGCGGATGGCGAACTGGTGTCGATGGGCAGTTCGTTGAAGTTCTGCCTGGTGGCCGAAGGCGAAGCCGATATCTACCCGCGGCTGGGTCCTACCTCTGAATGGGACACCGCTGCCGCGCAGTGCGTCGTGGAACAAGCCGGTGGGCAAGTGACCACGCTGGATCTGAAGCGATTCCGGTATAATACGAAGGATTCACTGTTGAACCCCGAGTTTCTGGTGTTTTCCGCTGTCTATCCAGATTGGCGGCGCTGTCTGTCAATTTAGGAGTATCGTCTGAATGGAAAGCAAGGCCACTGATATCACTTGGTACAAAAGTCTGGTGTCGCGTGCCGATCGAGAGCGTATGAACGGCCACAAGAGCGTGGTGTTATGGTTCACCGGCCTGTCGGCTTCGGGGAAATCGACTTTGGCGCACGCCACCGAGGAGCGTCTGTTCAAGATGGACTGTCGGACCTATGTCATGGATGGCGACAACGTGCGCCATGGACTGTGCTCGGACCTGGGTTTCACGTTGGAGGATCGGCATGAGAATCTGCGCCGGGTCGGTGAAACGGCGAAACTGCTCGTTGAGGCTGGCGTGCTGGTGCTGACCGCGTTCATCTCGCCGTTGCGCTCGGATCGGGAAAGCGTGCGCAGCCTGTTTCCCCATGGGCAGTTCATCGAGATATTTTGTGACGCGGGTCTGGAAGTTTGTGAGCAGCGCGACCCAAAAGATTTGTACAAGCGTGCGCGTCGGGGCGAGATCGCGAATTTCACTGGCATCAGTTCGCCTTACGAGGATCCGTTGAATCCCGAGTTGCGCGTGGATAGCGGCAAGTCCCCGGTCGAAGACAATGTCGACGAAATTATCGCGATACTGCGTATGCGCGGCATCTTGCCGGCTTGAGCCTATTGCGCCGGAGATTCCGGATTCGCATGTCATTTATTCAGTAACAGGAATTTTCTATGTCCAGAGGCAGTGTAAACAAGGTCATCCTGATCGGAAATCTTGGTAAAGACCCCGAGGTTCGTTATATGCCGAATGGTGGCGCGGTGGCGAATATCACCGTCGCCACCTCGGAAACCTGGAAGGATAAGAATACCGGTCAGAATCAGGAGCGCACCGAATGGCACCGCGTGGTGTTGTTTCGCCGCCTTGGCGAGATTGCCGGAGAATATCTGAAGAAAGGCATGAAGGTCTATATCGAGGGTAAGCTGCAAACACGTAAATGGCAGGATCAGAGCGGCCAGGATCGCTATACTACCGAGATCGTCGCCGATAACATGCAGATGCTCAGCGGTCGCGGCAGTGGTGGCGAGGCCGAGTTTGGTGGTCCGTCCATGCCTTCGTCTTCCGGCGGCGGTGCTGGTGGTGGCATGCCGCCATCTACCCCACAGTCGTCGGGTGGCGGCGATAGCTTTGACGACGATATTCCGTTCTGACGGTGCCCTCCGGGATGAAAACGGTGCTGGTAACCGGTGGCGCCGGCTTTATCGGGGGCAACTTCGTTCGTTTCCTGCTGGCGATGGACGACATCCGGGTCGTCAACCTGGATGCGCTGACCTATGCCGGCAATCTGGATACCTTGAGCGGGCTGGATGGGGAACGTCATCGTTTCATCGAGGGTGATATCTGCGACAGCGACCTGGTGAAGCGTCTGCTGGTAGCGTATCGGCCGGATGTGATCGTCAACTTTGCCGCGGAGAGTCATGTCGATCGTTCGATTGAGGGTCCGGAGACCTTCATCCGTACCAACGTGCTCGGCACCTATGTCTTGCTCGACACGGCGCGGCGCTATTTCGATGAAAGCGGCAAACTGGGCTTTCGTTTTCTACATGTGTCGACCGACGAGGTGTATGGCAGCTTGGGCGACCAGGGGTTGTTCACGGAAGATCACGCCTATGCGCCGAACTCGCCGTATTCCGCTTCCAAGGCTGCCTCGGACCATTTGGCGCGCGCCTGGTTCCATACCTACGGCCTTCCGGTGCTGACGACAAACTGCTCGAACAACTACGGTCCCTATCAGTTTCCGGAGAAGCTGATCCCGTTGATGACGTTGAACGCGTTGGCTGGCAGATCGTTGCCGATCTATGGTGACGGCGGCAATATTCGCGACTGGTTGTATGTGCGGGATCATTGTCGCGCGATCTGGCGTGTCATCGAGGCCGGTCGGCCGGGCGAGGTGTATAACGTCGGCGGTAACAGCGAGCGCAGCAACCTGCAAGTCGTGGATGCCGTGTGCGCGCTGCTCGATGAGCTGGCGCCGGGATCGGCATTTCGTCCACATGCCCAGCTTAAGTCCTTCGTGGACGACAGGCCTGGCCACGATTGGCGCTATGCGATCAATGCCAGTAAGCTGAAGCGTGAGTTGGGCTGGGAGCCGGAGGAGACCTTCGAAAGCGGCATGCGCAAGACCATTCAATGGTATTTGGACAACCCGGAGTGGAGCGAACGGGTCATGGATGGCAGCTACCGGGGTCAGCGCCTGGGTTTGGCGCCAGCGTGAAGGGCATTGTGTTGGCCGGCGGTTCCGGCTCTCGTCTACATCCACTGACGATTGCGCTGAGTAAGCAACTGTTGCCGGTGTACGACAAGCCGATGATCTATTATCCGCTGTCGGTGCTGATGATGGCCGGTATTCGTGACATCTTGATCATCACCACGCCGCGTGACATTGCCGCCTTCCAGGCCCTGCTCGGTGATGGCGGCCGTTGGGGCATCGCTTTGCGCTATGCCGAGCAGCCGAACCCGGATGGATTGGCGCAGGCCTTTCTGATCGGTCGCGATTTCATTGCCGGTGATCGCAGTTGTCTGATACTCGGTGATAATATCTTCCATGGGCAGGATCTGCGTGCGCGCCTGAAACGTGCCATGGCGCGCGAGCGTGGCGCCACGGTGTTCGGCTATTGGGTGAAGGATCCGCAACGTTATGGCGTCGCCGAGTTCGATGCCGATGACCGGGTTGTTTCGCTGGCGGAGAAACCTCTTCACCCCAAATCCCACTATGCGGTGACCGGACTGTATTTCTACGATGAAAAGGTCTGTGACCTGGCCGCCGAGCTGAAGCCGTCGAAGCGGGGGGAGTTGGAGATCACCGACCTCAACCGGCGTTATCTGGAGCTGGGAGAACTGGAGCTGATCCGTTTCAGTCGGGGTTTCGCCTGGTTGGATACCGGCACCCATGAGTCGTTGATGCAGGCGGGTAGTTTCATTCAGACGATCGAGGCGCGGCAGGGTTTGAAGATCTGCTGTCCCGAGGAGATCGCCTATCATCAGGGCTGGATCACGAGTGATGCTTTGCAGGCCATGGCCGATGCGATGAACAAGAATGATTATGGTGCTTATCTGCGTTCGGTGTTGCAACAGGACGGGGAACCATGAGGATTGGTGTGAAAGTCGCCTGTCGGTTGCCTGTGATGCGTTTGTGGAAATGCCGTGAATACGTCCCTGTAGGCTTGGCTTCGGCATTTCTCTCCCGCGTCCTGACCGCAGGTAACTTTCATGACGGCGGGGTGCTTTGTTTCCATCATGAGAAGTAACTGCTCAGTTCACCACTGAAATGCGCCATCTCTGCGTTGGAAAATGGTCATTTACACCTGGAAACTCACATTTCCCGCCTTGATCTGACACATTTCAACGGCAATCTGAGCAGTTACAGCATGATTTTCCTACTTGCTGAGTAGTTACCATGAGAATTAGTCCGTTGTCGATTCCCGATGTGCTTTTGATTGAACCGCGTGTGTTCGGCGATGCGCGCGGCTGGTTCATGGAGACCTGGCAGCAGCCGCGCTACGCGGAGCGGGTCACCTCCATGCCGTTTGTGCAGGATAATCTGGCGCAATCGGAGTATGGCGTGCTGCGAGGTCTGCATGCCCAGCACCCGCGTGATCAGGGTAAGCTGGTGCAGGTGTTCGTCGGCGAGGTCTATGATGTCGCGGTGGATATTCGACGCGGCTCGCCGACTTTTGGCCGCCATGTCGGTGTCTACCTGTCTGGCGAGAATAAGCATCAACTGTGGGTGCCGCCGGGATTCGCGCACGGTTACTGCGTGGTGTCGAAAGAGGCGGTCTTTGGCTATAAATGCACCGACAGCTATCACCCAGAGACCCAGTTCGGTATCCGTTGGGATGATCCCGCGATTGGCATAGAGTGGCCGTTGGCCGGCCAGCCTATACTCTCCGCGAAGGATGCTGACGCGCCACTGCTCGCGGATATGCCGCCGGACTGTTTGCCGGGCTAGTCGCCACCACTCTGGCGGGCCAGGTTCGCTAGTCGGACGAAGCCCTCTATGTCGATCTGTTCGGCGCGGATCGACGGGTCGATGCCGGCGGCGCGGATCTGGTCGGCATTCAGCAGGTCCTTCATGTTGTTCGACAGCGTTTTGCGCTTGTGCGCGAATGCCTGGGTCACCAGGTTGGTGAATTCCTCGCGATCGTCCAGCGCGTATCTGGGCGTTTTGCGAGGCGTCAGCCGGACAAAGCTGGAGTCTACCCTGGGTGGCGGATGGAATGCCGTCGGCGCGATGTCGAACAATGCCTGGATGTCGCAGTCTAGTTGCAGCATCACCGACAGTCGCCCCCAGCGCTTGCTGCCGGGCACGGCGGCGATGCGCTGCACGACCTCCTTTTGCAGCATGAAATGCATGTCTTCGATGCATTGTTTCTGTGTCAGCAGGTGGAACAGCAATGGAGTCGAGATGTTGTAAGGCAGGTTGCCGACGACGCGCAGCTTGCGCCTTTCGTCCATCAGTGCGCAATAATCGAAGCTGAGCGCATCGGCATTGAACAACCTGAACTCGCCGAGCGGTTCGCACTGTGCTTTCAGGGTTTGCAGTAGATCTCGATCCAGCTCCACCGCGTCCAGCGCGCCGCCTTGTCTGAGCAACTCGCGGGTGATCGCACCCTGGCCGGGGCCTATCTCCAGCAGATGCTGGCCCGGTCGGGGCTTTATCGTGGCGATGATGGATGCGATGATCGCTGGGTCACGCAGGAAGTTCTGCCCAAAACGCTTTCTCGGGCGATGGCTCATGACGCTGCCTTGGGATTCGCGCGGATATAAAAAACCGGGCGTTCACCCGGTTTCCCATCGTTGCTGGCCGCTGAGAGCATCAGTCGGAATCGAGGAAGCTGCGCAACTGGTCGGAACGGCTGGGATGACGCAATTTGCGCAGCGCCTTGGCTTCGATCTGACGAATACGCTCACGTGTGACATCGAACTGCTTGCCAACCTCTTCCAGTGTGTGGTCGGTATTCATGTCGATGCCGAAACGCATGCGCAGTACCTTGGCCTCGCGCGAGGTCAGGCCGGAGAGCATGTTCTGCGTGGATTCACGCAGCCCCTCAATGGTGGCTGAATCGACCGGCGACAGGGCGCCGTTGTCCTCGATGAAATCACCCAGATGCGAGTCCTCGTCGTCGCCGATCGGAGTTTCCATCGAGATCGGCTCCTTGGCGATCTTCAGTACCTTGCGGACCTTGTCCTCGGGCATTTCCATGCGCTCCGATAGCTCCTCTGGCGTCGCCTCGCGCCCCATTTCCTGCAACATCTGGCGGGAGATGCGGTTTAGCTTGTTGATGGTTTCGATCATGTGTACCGGGATGCGGATGGTGCGCGCCTGGTCGGCGATCGAGCGCGTGATCGCCTGGCGAATCCACCAGGTCGCATAGGTCGAGAACTTGTAGCCCCGCCGGTATTCGAACTTGTCCACCGCCTTCATCAAGCCGATGTTGCCCTCCTGGATCAGGTCGAGGAATTGCAGGCCGCGGTTGGTGTACTTCTTCGCGATGGAGATGACCAGTCGCAGGTTGGCTTCGACCATTTCCTTTTTCGCGCGGCGCGCCTTGGCTTCGCCGATCGACATACGTCGGTTGATCTCCTTGATGTCGGCGATGGTGATGCCTGTGAAGGCTTCCATCTCGGCCAGCTTGCGCTGCGCGCGGCGGATCTCGGTTTCGTGCTCGCGCAATGCGTTGGCCAGCTTCGGTAGCGCCTCGATTTGTTTGTCCAGCCAGTCTGGATCGGTTTCGTTCTGCGGAAAGGTGCTGATGAAATGCTTGCGCGACATGCCGGCGTAGTCGACGCACAGCCTCAGGCAGATGCGCTCCTGCTCCCGAATCGTGTTGACGCAATTGATCAGGGTGCCGGTGAGCTGATGGAATACCGCTGGAATCAGTTTGAAATCGAGGAAAGCCGCCGAAACCTTCTGTAAGGCCGCCTGGTGGGGTTCATCCTTGTAGGCGTGCTTGCGGCGCAGGCGCAGCCAAGCGTTGACGGCTCGCCTCAGAGCCTTGATGTGTCTTGCCGCTTCGTCGGGATCGGGGCCGGTGTTCACCGGGGTGTCGTCGTCATCGTCCGAGTTGCTCTTGGCCGCTGGCGGAGTGGGCGTGCCGTCGTCGTTCGGGTCGATGAAGCCGGAGATGATGTCGGTCAGGCGCAGTTCTTCCCGCTCATAGCGTTCGAACATATCGAGCAGTTCGAGAATCGTCGGCGGAAAGGTTGAGACCGCGGCGGATACCTGGCGCAAGCCGTCCTCGATGCGTTTTGCGATCTTCAGCTCGCCTTCGCGGGTGAGTAATTCGACGGTGCCCATCTCGCGCATGTACATGCGTACCGGGTCGGTGGTGCGGCCAAAATCGGATTCCACCGTGGCCAGCGCGGCGGCGGCCGCCTCGGCGGCGTCATCGTCGGTGGAAATGGCGGCGTCGGTCAGGGTGGCCGCCTCGGGATCCGGAGCGGTTTCATGGACGGAGATGCCCATGTCGTTGATCATCCGGATGATATCCTCGATCTGTTCGGAATCGACGATGCCGTCGGGCAGATGATCGTTCACCTCGGCGTAGGTAAGGAAGCCCTGTTCCTTGCCCTTGGCGATGAGCTGTTTAATCTGCGACTGTTTTGCTTGCTGATCCATAATTTCTGCTGGATTACCGAGTGTGTTGAGGCTGCTAAGGTCGATCGGCCATTATAGCAGTTAATTGGGATTTTTGCCACGCTTTGTGGCGGATTTATTCCCTGCGGATGGCTTGCCCGCCACGAATCCGCATGCGCAGGCGTGCCTTGCGAGCCTTGTCACTGAGACGTTGCAGGGCGCCTCGGAGTTCCGCCGCGATGTCCGCGTTTTCCGGCAAGCCAAGCGGAATCGCGACCAGCTTGCGCACGGTTTTTTCGCTAGCGGTATCGCGGTAGCGTTCCAGCAGTTGAGCGACGCTGATATCGGGCTGTTCGCGTGTCTGCTCTAGTAGTTCGAGCAGAAGATTGGCGCCCGGGATGTCGCTGTCCGCCCAGTCGGTGGCCAGTTCAGGGTCGGCGCCGAGCCGTGGGTTCTGCAGCAGCAAGGCGACCGCGAAGCGGGTTGCATTGAGTCCTTGTGGTTGGTTCTGGCGCGAGCCGGGTCGGCGCGCTGTTCCCTGGGCTCTTGGTCCCGCTGGATGCGGCGTCTGGATGCCGAGCAGGTCGTCGAGTCGTTTATAGAGCATTTGACGCAGCAGGCCTGCCGGGAGCTTGTCCAGTAGTGGGCGCAATTGCTCGGCGTAGCGTACCTGACCGTCGGCGCTATGCAGGTCCATGCCGATCGCGCAGTGCTCGAACAGGTAATCCGACAGCGGTTGCGCTGAGATCACGCGGGCTTCGAAGGCGTCCCGGCCTTCCTGGCGGATCAGTGTATCCGGGTCTTCGCCTTCGGGTAGAAACAGGAAGCGCGCTTCCTTGCCATCCTTCAATAGGGGCAGCAGGTTGTTCAGCGCCTTCCAGGCGGCGTCGCGTCCCGCGCTGTCGCCATCGAAACAGAAGCAGATCGCTGGCGCGTGGCGGAACAGCAGCTCGATATGCTGGGGCGTCGCGGCGGTGCCCAGGGTGGCGACCGCATAGTCGATGCCGAACTGTGCGAGGGAGACGACATCCATGTAGCCTTCGACCACCAGCAGGCGGTCGAAATGGCGTAGCGCCTGGTGTGCCTCGTACAGGCCGTACAACGCCCGGCCCTTATGGAACAGCGGGGTTTCCGGCGAGTTCAGGTACTTCGGCTTGCCGTCCCCCAGCAGGCGACCGCCAAATCCGATGAGGCGCCCACGTGGATCACGGATCGGAAACATGATGCGCTCGCGGAAGCGGTCGTAGCGCTTGCCTTCCGCCTCGACGATCATGCCTGTATCGCGCAACGCCTGGAGTTTTCGCTCGTCGCCGCTGAATCGTCGGAGCAGATTGTCCCAGCCCGGTGGGGCGTGGCCAAGACCGAAGCGCGCGCTGATCTCACCGGACAAGCCACGTTGCTTCAGGTAGGCGATTGCTGTCGGGCTTTGGCGCAGCTGCGCCCGGTACCAGTCGCCGATCGTCTTCAGAAGCTGGTGGAGTGGGCGGTGGTCCGGACCTCCATGGTTGAACTGTTCATGGGGTATCTCCAGGCCGGCCAGGCTGGAGAGGATTTCGATCGCATCGATGAAGCCGACGCGGTCGTACTCCATCAGGAAGTCGACGGCGTTGCCATGCGCGCCGCAGCCGAAGCAGTGATAGAATTGCTTCGCTTGGGAAATCGTGAACGATGGGGTTTTCTCGTCGTGGAACGGGCAGCAGGCGGTGTATTCCTTGCCGGCCTTCTTGAGTGGCACTCGGGTGCCGACGATCTCGACGATATCGCTGCGTTCGATCAGCGTATCGATGAACTGGCGGGGAATTCTGCCGGCCATGCGGGCGTCCGCCCGATACGCTCAGCCGGCCAGCTTCTGTCTGATTTGGGCGCTGACCTTGCCCATATCGGCACGGCCTTCCAGCTTGGGCTTCAATATGCCCATGACCTTGCCCATCGCCTTCATCGAATTGGCGTCGCTGGCCGCGATGGCCTCGTCGATTAACACGGTGATCTCGTCATCGCCGAGTGGTTCGGGCAGGTAGGTGGCGAGGATATCCAGCTCGAAGGCTTCCTGATCGGCGAGTTCGTCGCGCCCCGCCTGCTGGTATTGTTGCAACGAATCGCGCCGCTGCTTGACCATGCGATTGAGCACGGCCAGCACATCGGCGTCGCTCAGCTCGCGGCGCTCGTCGACCTCGACTTGCTTGATCGCCGCCAAAATCAGGCGGATGACGCCGAGGCGAGGCTTGTCGCCGCCCTTCATGGCGGCCTTCATGTCGTTGGTGATTTGTTGCTTGAGCATGCCGATAAGCTCAGTATTGACGTTCCCAGCGCCGGTTTTCGCGCGAGACCTTCTTCATGTGACGTTTTACCGCAGCGGCGGCCTTGCGCTTTCGTTCGGCCGTTGGCTTTTCGTAGAATTCACGACGGCGGACTTCGGCGAGAACGCCGGCTTTTTCGCAAGAACGCTTAAAACGACGCATTGCGACTTCGAAGGGTTCGTTTTCTTTGACCTTTACATGGGGCATATCGACTCTCTGAAAAACACATGGAACGAAAGGCGCGTAATTCTATAGATGTTGCGGTTGAAATGCAAAGCATGTTTCCTGGCCCGGACCGCTTCCGTCAAGGATGTTTTGCCGGCCAAAAGGCATCATCGGTGCTTGTCGGGTGAAATCGTCCGGCGTTTATTGTTTAATACGGAGCCGTTCAAACAGGCCCGGTAGCTCAGATGGCGCTTATCGTTCAGAAATATGGTGGAACCTCGGTCGGTTCGGTGGAGCGCATTCAGGCCGTGGCGGAGAAGGTCAAGGCCAGCGCCGAGGCCGGCAACCAGATCGTCGTGGTGGTCTCCGCGATGTCCGGAGAGACTAATCGCCTGGTCGAACTCGCGCAAGCGGTTCAGCAACCACCTAACGAGCGCGAGCTCGATGTGTTGCTGTCAACCGGCGAGCAGGTGACGATCGCCCTGCTGAGCATGACCTTGGATGCGCTTGGCCAGCAGGCTTGCTCGTTTACTGGAGCCCAAGTGCATATCCGCACCGACAGCGCGCATAACAAGGCGCGTATCCAGGATATCGATGGCGCTCGGGTGAAGGCCGCGCTGGACGCCGGCAAGGTTGTTGTCGTCGCGGGTTTTCAGGGTGTCGACGAGCAAGGCAACATCACTACCCTCGGGCGTGGCGGTTCCGATACCACGGCGGTCGCCATGGCGGCCGCGTTGAAGGCCGATGAATGCCAGATCTTTACCGATGTCGACGGTGTCTATACGACCGACCCACGGGTCGAACCGAAAGCGCGTCGCCTGCGCACCATCACCTTCGAGGAGATGCTCGAAATGGCCAGCCTGGGCTCAAAGGTGTTGCAGATACGCGCCGTCGAGTTTGCTGGCAAATACGATGTCCCCCTGCGTGTGCTCTCCAGCTTCGAGGACGGTGAGGGGACTCTGATTACCTTTGAGGATGATCCGACAATGGAAAAGGCCAAGATATCCGGTATCGCGTTTAATCGCGACGAAGCCAAACTGACCATCATGGGTGTGCCCGACCAGCCAGGCGTGGCGCACAAGATCCTCGGACCCGTGGCCGAGCGGAACATCGAGGTCGACATGATCGTGCAGAACATCTCTCAAGATGGCACCACCGATTTCACCTTTACCGTGAATCGCGGTGATTTTCCGAAGGCGATGGATATCCTGCGTCGCACCGCCAAGGAACTGGGCGCGCGCGAGGTCGTCGGAGACGACAATATCGTCAAGATCTCGCTGGTCGGCGTCGGCATGCGTTCGCATGCCGGCATCGCCAGCACGATGTTCCAGTCGCTTGCTGATGAAGGCATCAATATCTGCTTGATCTCCACATCGGAAATAAAGGTGTCCGTCGTCGTGCAGGAAAAATACCTGGAACTCGGCGTGCGCGCCCTACACGAAGCGTTTGGTTTGACTGAGGCCTGAGACTTAGCCATTTTTGCCTGTCTACTTGATCGAGGCTGAAACAGGGGTGGCGGAACACGAAAAATTCCATGGGAATGCGACGTGGGTTTTGTGGAAAATCTATTTTGTTAAATTCTGTAATGCTGCTAGAATCCTGCCTTTCTTCGATGCATGGGCATCGAAACGGCTTGGTTGAATCACGCGCCTGTTGATGGATGTCTGCAGGACGTGGATAATAGAAATGAGGAACTAAAGGAAATGTTGATTCTAACGCGTAGGGTGGGTGAAACCCTGATGATCGGTGATGAAGTAAGCGTTACCGTACTGGGGGTCAAGGGCAATCAGGTGCGTATTGGTGTGAATGCGCCGCGAGAGGTTGCGGTACACCGTGAAGAAATATTCGAACGTATCAAGCAAGAGCAAGCGCAGCAGGAACAGGCGCAAGCTGGCGGTGACGCCGCCGAAGGCGAAGACAAGGCTTGATACGCTTGGGTCCGCAGTATCCGGAGGGATGGCCGAGCGGCTGAAGGCGCTCCCCTGCTAAGGGAGTATGGGGTTAATAGCTCCATCGAGGGTTCGAATCCCTCTCTCTCCGCCATACACGAAAAAACCGCCAAATAGGCGGTTTTTTCGTGTATGGCCGATTCGACGGGATAGCGTCAGGTTCGCCCGCCACCAGAAATCTTCAAAGCCAACCAATCCAATTGTCGGCTCGACAACACCCTGCGTAGATAGCCGAACAGATAACTCGGAAAAGTGACGTAGTAACGCGGTCGCGGACGGCGTGATTCCAGCGCATGGATCAGTTTTCCGGTTACCGCCGAGGGTGGCAGGGTGAATGGCATCGCGGCTCCCGCTTTGTTCAGCCGGCCGAGCACTGCTTCATATTGCTTGCGATGCACGCTGTTATCTACGTTGATGTCGCGTTGGAATGCGCGCAACGCGTTGGCGCGAAAACGGGTGGAGATAGGGCCTGGCTCGATCAGCGAGACATGTACGCCGCTGCCGTGCAACTCCAGGCGCAGGGCGTCGCACAGACCTTCCAATGCATACTTGCTGGCGCAATAGGCGCCGCGATAGGGTAGGGCCGCCAGACCGAGTATTGAGCTGTTTTGCACGATGCGCCCGAAGCACTGACGCCGCATCACCGGGATGGCCAGATTGGTCAGTTCCAGCCAGCCGAACAGGTTGGTCTCGAACTGCGCGCGCATTGCCTCCCGACTCAAATCCTCCACCGCGCCCGGGAGGCCGTAGGCGCCATTGTTGAACAATGCGAAGATCCCGCCGCCGGTGTACTCCAGTGTGTTTTGCCAGGCGTTCTGGATGCTCGCGCTGTCGTCCAGATCCAGGGAAAGCGCGAACAAGCCCTCTTCGCGCAATGTAGCGACATCTTGTTCATGGCGCGCTGTCGCGATGACGTTGTAGCCGCGCGCGTGCAAGGTCAGCGCGGCATCCCGACCGATGCCGCTGGAACAACCGGTGATCAGAATGCTTTTTTTGTTCAAGTTGCCATCCAGTGAAAGACTGGTATTCATTGTGAATAGCGCGAGGCAGCTTTTCAAGCGTGGTGGCCGATCGCGGGTCTGGCCAGTATGATTAGGGGTGGTTAACACGAAACCAATGGGTTCTGTTGCCCGTGATTCGTCTGCGGGAACGCCGTGAATACATCGGCGCAGGCTTGGGTCTCGGACATCCTGTTAGGGTATAGGTTTTGGTTGTAATTGGGATTATGCGTATCTTTGTGACATTACTGGTTTTCGGGCTGTTATCGATGCCCGCCGTGGTGCTGGCCGGCCCGCATCTCGATGTGCGCATCAGCGGTGTCGACGGCGACATGCAGACCAATATCGAGGCGATGCTGGATATGGTCAAGCATGAGAATGACAAGGAACTTAGTGATCGCTGGATCAAGCGCATGCAGGCGAAGGCCAAGGAGCAGATCCGAACCGCCTTGCAGCCGTTCGGCTATTACACGCCCAAGATAGAGGCCAAGCTGGAGAAGACCACCGACGGGAAATGGCTGGCGGAATATCATGTCGACCCTGGCGAGCCGACGCGTCTCAAGCATATCAACATCCGTTGGCAGGGATCGGGCGCGGAGAACCTCGCATTACGCCAAGCGGTCGCGGATTTTCCGCTGAAACCGGGTGATGTGCTCGATCATGCGAAATGGGAGAAGGGAAAGGAAGCCTTGCTGGATGCTGCCTATCTGGCCGGTTATGCGAAGGCGCGCATGCTGAAGAGTCAGGCGCTGGTCGATCCCGATACCCATCTTGCCGACGCGATATTGCTGCTGGACAGCGGGCCGCTCTATTATTTCGGCAAGGTCAGCGTGCATCAGAATTTTCTCGACGACAAGCTGGTTGCCGCCTATGACACGCTGAAGGAAGGCGAGATCTATTCGCACGACGAGTTGCTACGCTATCAGCAAGGGTTGATCGCCGCTGGCTACAGTCAGAGCGTGACGCTGGAACCGAAATTCGATCTGGCCAAGAAGAACCGCGTGCCGATCGATGTCCGCATGACGCCGGCGAAGCGCCACAGATTCTCCTTCGGCTTGGGTTTCGAGACCTCGATTGGTCCACGCTTCACCGCGCAATGGGATGATCGTCGCATCAACCGCCACGGTCACCAATCCACCGTCTATATGAAGATCGCGCAGAAGGAGCGCGAGCTGCGCGGCGTGTACCGTATTCCGGTTGTCGACCCACGCACCGACCGCCTTGAGATCGGCGCCTCCTACCATTACGAGGAAACCCCGACCACCAAGAGCACGACGCTGTCTCCAGAGATCGCCTTTGTGCGGCGCAACCTGGAAGATACCTTGTTCATGAAGGGTTTCGTCAACTATAACTATGAGCTGTTCACCGTCGATGGCGATCCAGAGAGGACCAGCAAGCTGTTGCAGCTCGGTTTCATCAGTCGTTACAGCGAAGTGGAGAATGCGGTTTTTCCGCGTGTCGGGCGCTACGTCCATGGCGAGATACGTGGCGCGGCGGATGCCCTGTTGTCGGATACCAGCTTCGTCCGCGTGCTGCTGAAGGGGCGCTATTTGTTGCCGTTCGGGGACAATGGCCGCTTGGACGCCAATCTCGCCATCGGCGCGGCCTGGGTGGACAACTTCGACCTGTACCCGAATTCCTTGCGATACTTCGCCGGTGGCGATGGCAGCGTGCGCGGCTACACATACAAGGAACTCGGGCCGAAGGATGCCAAGGGTGTCGTCATCGGCGGTCGGCAGATGTTCGCCGCCAGTCTGGAATACGATCACCGTATCGCCAAGGACTGGGCCTTGGCGGCTTTCGTCGACGCCGGTAATGCATACAACGATACGCTGGACAAGCTGTTCATCGGTGCTGGTTTCGGCGTGCGCTGGTTGGCGCCGTTTGGTGCGTTGAAGCTGGATTTCGGCTGGCCGGTCAGCGAGGACGCGGGCCTCGGCGACTTCCAGTTCTATATCGGTTTTGGAGCGACACTCTGATGGCTTGGTTGAAGACGCTGTTGCTGCTACTGGTCGGTATCTTGCTGCTGGTGCTCAGCGTGCTCTGGTGGGCCGCCGGTACCGAATCCGGCGCGCGCTCACTCTTGGGTTGGGCGGGAGATCTGAGCGACGACCGCCTGCAGGTCGAAGCGGTGCAAGGCACCTTGCTGGGAGAGTTGCAACTGCAAGGCGTTGCCTACCGGCAACCCGGCATGCGGCTGACCATCGGTCAGGCGCGTTTCCACTGGCATCCGCTCGAATTGCTCGGTCGCAGCCTGCATATCGAAACACTGAGTGTCGAAAAATTGCGTTACACCGCGAACGCCGATGCGCCGCCGGAACCGCCATCGGATGGGAAGCCCCGCTTGCCAGCACTGCAATTGCCGATACGCATCCTGCTGGATGCCGTCACCGTCGACGACGTGGTCGCTGTCACCGCGTCCGATGCCGCGCCGATCGTCGTGCATGGGGCGCGTCTCGCGGCCGTTTGGGATGCCGATGGCATCGCCCTGAAATCACTTGAGGTCGCCACGCCGGAGGCCGATCTAAATGCCAGCGGCAAGCTGAACCCGCTCAACGACTATGCGTTGAGCCTGAATAACCAAGTCGCCCTGCATCTCGACGATGCGCCCAAACTGCGACTCAATGGCAAGATCGCCGGCAACCTGAATACGCTGACGATCACGCAACGGGTTGATGGCGACATTCAGGCTGGTATCGACGCGACGCTCACCGATCCGCTGGACAAGCTTGCTTGGCGGGCGAAGGTTCGACTGGATGCCTTGCGCCCGGGGCAGTTCAGCAAGGCGGTTTCCGGTGTGCTCAGTGGAATCGTCGAGGGTAACGGCGGTCTGGATGGAGGCACCGTCGAAAGCCAACTGAAATTGCGCGACAAGGACAAGCCCGAGTTCAACTGGGATGCCAGGCTCGACGCCAAGGCCGATCTGGCGACATTGGCGGTCGACCTGCAGCAATTGTTGCTGACCCACCCGGATTCGCCGATGCATTTGTCAGCCAGTGGTCGCTACGATGAGCGACACATGGCGCTGACGGCGGACTGGCAGGCGCTGCAATGGCCATTGACCGGGGAAGCCGATGTTCACAGCGAGCGGGGTACGCTGGTCGTCAGCGGCAAGCCGGATGATTACCGACTGGAGCTTTCGGCCAAGGTTGGCGGCAAGCAGGTTCCAGCAGGTCAGTGGCAAGGCAATGGTCATGGCGACATGCGGCGCCTACATCTGGACGAGTTGATCGGTGACACGCTCAATGGGCAATTGAATCTGAGTGGCGATATCCTCTGGGATCCAAAGGTCGGTTGGCGTTTGCATACGCGTATCGATGACATCGATCCAGGGGTGCAGTTCGCCGAATGGCCCGGACAGTTGTCCTTGCGGGTCGAGACCGACGGTGAAGTGCTTGCCGACGGCGTGCGCGCCAATGTGAAGCTGGATTCATTCGATGGGAGATTGCGCGGTCTGCCAGTCGCCGGCCAAGGCGTGATCGACATCGCTCCGGGGCATTATCGCTTCGATGGCTTGAAACTGCGCTCTGGCGATGCCCGGCTAGAGGCCGATGGCAGCTTGGGTGGCGCATCGGCGTTGAAATGGTCGCTCGATATCCCGGATTTTGCCGATCTGCTGCCGGACAGTGGCGGCAGCCTGCGTGGCAACGGCAGGCTGGAAGGTGATTACATGCAGCCGCGCATCGTTGCCGAACTCGATGCGAAAAAGCTGAAACTGCCGGACCTGTTGGTCGGCCATCTACAATCTCGCTTCGATGTGGATCTGTCATGGAAGACGCCTTCCCGGTTGACGCTCGATGGAGGCGATATCAGCGCCGCCGGCGAGAAAGTGGCCGCGTTGAAACTGAAGGCCGGTGGCACGCTGGAGAAGCATCGCGCGACACTGGTCGCCGATCACGCGCTGGGAAAGCTGAATCTGGCCGCCGCCGGCGGTTACCGCCAGGAACGCTGGCGGGGCAAGGTCAGCCGCCTCGATCTTGCGTCGCAAGATTTTGGCGACTGGGCGTTGAGCCAGCCGGTGGCCATCGACGCTGGCGCGAAACAGGCGCGTGTCGAAAATCTCTGCCTAGCGCGCGAGCAGGGCCGGCTCTGCGCCGATGGTGAATGGGCCGCCGCCAGCAAGGGCGGCAAGGCGAGCTTGCATGCCAGCGATCTGCAACTCGCCTGGCTGCAACCTTGGCTGCCGGTCGCCATCGAGAGCCTGTCCGGCGCGCTGAACGCCGATGGCAAGGCGCGCTTCGGCGAAACTCCGCTTTCGCTGATTGCCGATCTGCGCGCCGACATCACCCCCGGCAAGCTCGCCTACGCGCTGGACGATGGCGCTGGCGAAGTCGGTCATGAAGGCGGTCGGGTGACGCTGAAAGTGGACCGGGGAGGCGTGGACAGTGACCTGTCGCTGAGCGTGGCGAGGAATGTCGTCAAGCTGAAACTGGACGCGCCGAAACTGCTCGCGGGTGGCGACATCATGAAAACGCCCGTCAGTGGAAGGGTACGACTGAATGCCAGCCATTTCGAGATCTTGCCCGCCTTGGTTCCCGATATCGAAACCCTGAACGCGGCCATCGATACCGATCTGAGCATTCATGGCAGCCTCGGCAAGCCGCTGTTGAAGGGCGGTGGCAAGATCGATCTGCGGCGTCTGTCGGTGCCGCTGGTCGGCGTGGAACTGGAGAACAGTAAGATAGGCATCCGCGCCCGGGGACAGAAGCTGGTGTTCGATGGCAAGCTGCGTTCCAGCAATGGCGAACTGAAGCTGAGCGGCGATGCCCTGTTGGATGCCGCCAGGCACTGGCCGCTGAAACTGGCGCTGAAGGGCGAGCGCTTCCGCGCCGTCGACCTACCGGATGCGCGCGTCGACATCAGTCCCGATCTACATGTGGACAGAACCGCCGAGAAGACCCGGGTCGAAGGCGAGATCAAGGTGGACAAGGCGGATATCCTGTTGTCGGAGGTACCCGAGGGATCCCGTAGTCCATCGGACGACATCGTCATCGTGCGCCGGGGCGAGTCCAAGCCGCCACCCGAGCCGCCGGCGTTGCCATTGTATGCCGATGTCGACGTGATTCTGGGCAAGGAGGTGCATTTCATCGGTTTCGGCCTGAACGCCTTCATCGATGGTCGCTTGCGCATCACCGCCAAGCCGGAAGAGCCATTGAAAGGTAGCGGCGAGATCCGCATCGAACAGGGTACCTTTCGCGCCTATGGCCAGAATCTGGATATCGAGACCGGCATCGTCTCTTTTCCGGGCGGTCCGTTGAACAAGCCGGGGGTCAACCTGCGTGCGACCCGTTCCATCGATAATGTCGTGGTTGGCGTCAGCGCCATTGGTTCGGCATTGAAGCCGCGCATCACCACCTTCTCGAAGCCGGCGATGGCTGAACGCGATGTCATCTCCTATCTGCTGACCGGCTCGCCGGCCAGCAAGATCGGCAAGGGCACCGGCATGCTGTCGGTTGGCAAGCAGATCAACGCCAAGCTTTCGGTCAGCGTCGGCACCAATCCGAGTACCGGCGATGCCGAGTTCAAGACCAACTACCGGATCAACCGCAAGCTGCATCTACAGGCCACCAATGGCAGCAAGTCCAACGCTTTCGATATCTTCTATACCTTCGAGAAGGAATGACGGAGGGCGAGGCGGCCAGGGTGTGTGCGCATATCGCCCACTTGTGGCGTCAAACCTCAGATGGCCGCCTGGGTCAGCCGCGCATAGAGTAGTGGCAGGCGTTGCGGCAGTTCGGTGGGGTTGCGGATGACGACGTAGCCGCCATTGCCGAACAACCAGGGTAGGTAGTCGTTGCCTTTTGCGTCTATGGTCACGCAGAAGGGTTGCAGGCCGAGTTGGCGGGCTTCGATGATGGCCTGACGGGTATCCTCGATGCCATGGCGGCCTTCGTATTGGTCCAGGTCGTTCGGTTTGCCGTCGGTAAGTATCAACAGTAGGCGGCGGCCGGCGGCTTGACGCTTCAGTTGTTCGCCGAGGTAGCGGATGCCGGCGCCGAGGCGGGTGTAGTAGCCGGGCTTGACCGCATGGATGCGGCCACGCACCTCGCCGTTGTAGCTTTCGTCGAAGTCCTTCAGTCGATGGATGCGGATCGGGTCGCGCTTGCGCGATGAGAAGCCATACAGACCGAAGCGGTCACCGGTGGCATGCAGGCTTTCGGCGAAAAGGTAGAGCGAATCACGGATCACGTCGATGACCTGGTGATGGTCGTCGACATAGGCGTCGGTGGACAATGACAGGTCGGCGATCAGGCCGCAGGCGAGATCGCGCGCGCCGCTGCGCAGTTCACGGTACAGGCCGTCGGTGCCGACGCCATGGCCGGCGGCGCGATCGCAGGCATGGCGCAGGTAGGCGTCGATGTCGATCTCCTGGCCATCGGGCTGGGCGCGATGCCAAGTGCGCGCCGGCGTCAGCGCCTGGAACTGATTACGCAGGCGTTTCGCGGTGCGCGTCAGGCGTTTCGGTAGTTCGCGAGGGCTGGTGTTGGCGGCTTGCATCTCCAGTACGCGGCAGCGATTCGGCAGCAGCTGTTGGCGCTTCCAGTCCCATTCGGGTAACAGGATGCCGTCGCTGAGGATCAGATCGTCGTCGCTCTCAGCGGGCAGGTCCAGGTCGAACTTCAGTCGGATCGCGCTGGCCTTGCGCTCGCGCGCCACCGATAGCTTGTCCAGATCGCGCGCGACCTGTTCGGCGCGGTCGGCGTCTTCCTCGTCCTCGGTGCCGCGATCGACATTGACGAACTCCCCCATCGAGAAGATATTCTCCATGCGCACCGTGATCAGGCCCTGTTCCTCTTCCGGCATCTTGACGCGCTCGGCCTGGCGTTTTGCAATGTTCTCGACCTGGCGAGATTCGCGGCCTTCCTTACGTTCTTCTCCGTCGTCGTTGGATGTCGGCGCTAGCAATGCTTGCGGGGGATCGGGGTGCAGCCACAGTGCTACCGGCCAGGGCGCGCGCCGCGTGGCGGGCAAGGTTTCGAGCGCGGCATCCGGGTCTTGCAGCGCTGCTCGGATGCGGATTTCGGCAAGGTGATCATCGCCATTCAGGCGTTGTGCTTCAGGGCGTTGCGCCAGATGCGCGACGACCAGGCGCTGGTAGCGCGTCTTCAGACCGGGCCAGCGCGTCAATACCTGGCGGGTGAGTTGCTGGTGGTGGATCAGCCAGTCATCGGCGCGGTGAGTATCCAGCGCGGCCAGCGCGGCCAGCCAAAAATACAGGTCGCGGTTCAGGCCGGTATCGTTGAAGCAGGCGATCTCGACTGGCAGGCGCAAGGCGTTTTCGTCGCGCCAAGCCATTTCGGTGCGCTCCCAGGCGCCGGCGATGCGTTGCAACCAGTTGCGTCGGGTGTCGAAGGCGGTTGCGTCGGCGCGTTCGATTTGCAGGCCGGCGTCGCCGCCCACCGCGCGGAAGAAGATGCTCAGGCTGTGTTGCACCTCGGCGAGCTCGACGCGCTTGTCGCGGTAGCGTGTATCGGCCAGCCGGGTGACCAGACGGTGCCAGAGCGCGCCAACATGTTCTTCCATCGGGCTAGTCCTGTCCCGCCTTGGCTGCGGGGGCAATCGGACGCATCACCGGTGGCTCGGAGAACTGGCGAGCCTGTTCGTTGCTGACCCAGCGCAGTAGGGCGAGACGTTCTCGATGCGCCTGGACCTCGGCGCAGGCGCTCAGGCACTGGCCGCATTGGGTGCAGGCGAACATGCCGCGCTTCATGCCGCGCGGGCGCAGGCGCATCGGGCAGGCGTTGTCACAGGCGTTATTGCAATCTTGGCAGGCGCGTGCCCGTTGGGTATCGAAGCCGACAGTCATGGCGTTGCGATTGGCCATCCAGGCGAGGCTCTGAAACAGCCCGACCGCGCAGCCGAAGCGGCAGAACAGGTGGCGGGCAAAGCCGAACTCGATGCTCAGCAGAACACTGCCAGTGGCCAGGAAGATGAATTGGTTACGTGTCAGTTCGCCATGCAGCAGATTGTGATAGATCTCGCTGGGCGGCAACAGGTAGGTCAGCAGGGTCAATGCCCACAGGAAGGCGAAGCCGAGCACGGTCAGCCAGGTGAGCGGCCAGAAGCGCTGGCTCGGCTGGCGGCGGCTACCGTCCGGGCGCGTTTCCGGAAGGGGTCTCGATTCCCAGATCGTCGGTTTGCCGCTGGCGCGCAGCATCAGCCCATTGATGGTTTCGACCACGGAGAAATGTGGACACAGCCAGCCGCAGTACAGCCGACCCCAGCGCCAGGCGGTATAGAGCAGCCCGCCGGCGATCAACGTCAGCGGGACGAAACCGCGCAGGATCAGGTTCAACGCGGCCTGTCCGGCGCCGATCTCGCCGGCGATGAAGGCATCGATGTCCAGTGTCCAGTCCTGTCCAAGCAGAATGAAGTGGCCCAGATTCAGGTCGAGACGCAGGATGTTTAGTGGTGGCGCGAGGAGGAACAATGCGAAGAACGCGCCGCGTACCCAGGTGCGTCGGCGTTGTAGCGTGGCGTAGTTCATTTCGGGCAGTTTTCGGGCAGGGGGCGGCCAATCAGCGGGTAGCGCCAGCATTGGCCGGCCAACGCGCGTGCCAAGCCAATCATGCCGAACAGGATCAGCGTGGAATGCGCCATGGTGAAGTAGGTGATTGCCACTGCCCAGGTATATGGACCGTCGTAACCACCGAGCAGTATGATCGCGGCGTTCGCGATGATCAGCAGCGCGCCAGCCCACAGGCTGGCCGAGAGCGTTTGCTGGATATGGCTGAAGGCCAGTGGTGGTGGCGTATCGCGGTAGCGGCGATACATCACCAGCAGGGCGATGAAGGCGATGCCAGGAATCAGCAGCAGGTTCGCCAGGTACAGGGACTCGGCGACGATCGCCAGCGTCGTGCCGTGGCGATTGCCCGGTTCATTTGTCGAAGAGGGCATCGACGACCTCCATCAGTGCCGAAAGGGTTTCCGTGTCATCGGTCAGTGGTTCGATGATTGCGGCGCGGCAGGCCGCGTGCACCGGATAACCGCTGTTGATCAATGTCGCCGCATATACCAGCAGGCGCGTCGAGGCGGCTTCTTCCAGGTCGTGGTTCTTCAGGATGCGTAGCGATTCGGCCAGCCGCACCAGTTGCGCCGCCAGTTCGGCATC
>JALSSX010000214.1 GCA_026984055.1 Sedimenticola sp.
CGCGAATACAAGAAATCCAAGAAACGTATCCTGGAAGGCAGGTATTGAGGCAAGCGTAACTCAGTGCGTCGTCGACGCGCGAGCATCGATGACCTGGCTAGCGCCGATGCCACGCGGGTCGCTGGCCGCCGTGGCGCGTCCGCCGCGCTTGTCCAGGCGCACCGCCTGCATATTGCCCCACGGACGCTTCTTCGCGTCCAGCACATAACCGCGTCGGCGTAGCGCCTGCCATTGCTCGGCGTTCAATGCGCCTGGCTCAAACTGGAGCCGGTCCGGCAGGTATTGGTGATGGATGCGCGGCCGCGTGACCCAATCGGCCGGGTCATCGCTGTCACGCATCGCGAGAATCGCCTGGAGCAACATGGTGATGATGCGGCTACCACCCGGGGTGCCGACGATGGCGACGCCATCCGGGGTTTCGACGAAGGTCGGCGACATGCTCGACAGCATACGCTTTCCGGGCGCGATGGCGTTGGCCTGGTTGCCGACCAGACCGTAGACGTTCGGCACGCCAGGCTTGGCGGAGAAATCATCCATCTCGTCGTTCAACAACACGCCAGTATCGCCGGCGATGAACCCGGAGCCGAATGGGTAGTTGACGCTAAGGGTCGCGCTGACCCGGTTGCCATCGCGATCGGCGATGGAGAAGTGTGTGGTGTGATGCCCCTCCTTTGACGCGGCCATCGGCTGACTGGGGCTAGCGTGCACGGGGTCGTAATCGGCGATCAACCGGCCTGCATGGGCCTTGCTCACCAGCATTTTCAGCGGTACATCGATGAAATCGCTGTCGCCGAGATACATAGCGCGGTCGCGATAGGCGCGGCGCATCGCCTCGATCATCAGCGTCAGGCGTTGCAGCGGCGGGCGGTCCGCCCAGCCGGCGGCTTCCAGCATATTCAGCATCTCGACCAGCACGATGCCGCCGGACGAAGGCAACGCCGCGCTGGTGATCCTCCAGTCCATGAAATCGCCTTTCACTGGCTCGCGCTCGATAACGCGGTAACCCGCCAGATCGGCGAGGCGCCAGATGCCGCCGCCGGCACGCGCGGCGCGCACCAGTTCGCGCGCAACCGGCCCGGCGTAGAAACCATTGCGACCGAAACGCGCGAGGCGCTTCAAGGTCGCGGCCAGTCCGGGCTGGCGGATCAGCTGGCCAATAGCTGGCGGTTCGCCATCATCGAGAAACACCTTGGCAGCCATGGGGTAGCGCGCCAGTGCGGCCTTGCGCCAGCCGGCCATGCGCTGGTACACGGCATCGACCGCGAAGCCTTGTTCGGCAAGCCGGATCGCCGGTGCCAGCGAGCGTTTCAATGACAACCGCCCGTAGCGGCGCGCGATATGTGCCAGCGCGGCTGGCTCACCGGGGATGCCGGCGGCCAGCGGGCCATCCATGGAGGCTCGTGGAACGACCTCGCCGCGCTCGTTCAGATACATATCGCGATGCGCGCCCAGCGGCGCTTTCTCGCGACCGTCGACCATCAGGTCGCGACCACTGTCCGCCAGATGCAGTAGCCAGAACCCGCCGCCGCCAAGGCCGGAGCTGTATGGCTCGACCACCGCCAACGCGGCGCTGACCGCGACAGCGGCGTCGAAGGCGTTGCCGCCGGCGTGGAGTATCTCGATGCCGGCCTCGGTGGCCAGTGGATGGGCGCTGGCGATCGCGGCATCGCCGGCGACCGCGCCAACCGGACGCGCCATCGTCTGCCCGGCCAGCAACAAAAGAAAAAGGCTCCAACAGAGTGGAACCTTCGAGACACCGAAGGCCATGAGCGGATCAGCCAGCAGTGATCTTTTCGTATTTGGCTTTCAGCTCATCCTCGCTCTCGGTATGCTCGGGATCAACCAGAATGCAATCCACCGGACACACCTCGACACACTGCGATTCTTCATAATGACCGACGCATTCGGTGCACAGGTCCGGGTCGATCTCGTAGATTTCGTCACCCTGGGTGATCGCGCCATTCGGGCATTCCGGTTCGCAGACATCGCAGTTGATACATTCGTCAGTGATATACAGGGCCATGCAATTTACTCCAAGGGGCCTCGAGGCCGTTTCAATGTTGATTCATCCGGCTGTGGATCGCCGTCGCGACGGCCGGATGCACGAATTCTTCGATATCCCCTCCGTGACTGGCAATCTCGCGCACCAAGCTGGAAGAGATATAG
>JALSSX010000215.1 GCA_026984055.1 Sedimenticola sp.
CTGATCGCGACCAGCGTGAAGGGCATCCAGCAGGTTCACAGCATACTCGTCATGCTGGAATTGCATGGAGCCGCGCTGCTCAGCGAGGAGATGGCGCAGGTCGCGAGCGCATTGGCGGATGATCAGATGCGCGACCCTTCCGCGGCTGCTGAGGCCTTGATGCTTGCGTTGGTGCAGTTGCCGGATTATCTCGGAAAACTGGAACGTGGAGCACTCGATGTCCCTTTGCGCGTGCTGTCCATGCTCAACGACTTGCGCACGGTTCGAGATGAGCCATTACTCTCCGATCATGCAGTATTCATCCCTGAGTTTGAGGCCAAGCTACAGGCCGCTTCCAATGGCGAGGTGGTTTCCGGTACCGCTCAAACAGTGGCTCGGCAGCTACGTCCGCGTTTGCTGAAAGGCGTCTTGAACCACCTGCGTGCCGCCGGTTCCAGTAAGGGACTGGAGATTGTCAATGACGTATTGGGCAGCGTGCAGAATGCGACGGAAACGACGCTCGGGCGACGGGTTATCAGCGTTTTCCGCGCACTCGTGGCCGGGGTGCAGGAAGGCGGCATCGAATCTTCCATCGCGGTAAAGCAGCTTATTGGACAGATCGATCGCCAGATCAAACGTCTGATCGATGTCGGTGAACAGGCTTTCCAGGAAGATCCCCCCGCCAGTTTGCTGAAGAATCAACTTTTCTATATTGCCCAGTCGTCGACCGGCAACGCCCTCGTCGAGGCGGTTCGCGAGGACTTTGCCCTGGATCGCGCCTACTTGAACGCGGAAGGTGATGCCTTGCCGTCGGGGGCGTCGAGCTACGAGCTATATACGGCCGTGCAGGATGCGCTGAATGCCGACCTGCTACAGATAAAGGATGTGTTGGACTTGTTCATTCGTGGTGGCGCCAAGGGTTATGAGCAATTGGAAGCGTTGGTTGCGCCGTTGAATAAGGTGGCGGATACCTTGGGCATGCTCGGTCAAGGTAAGTTGCGTGGTCGATTGAAGCAACAGGCCAGCGATCTGGCGGACATGGCGGATCGTAAGCAAGTCGATGAAACCCATCTGATGGATATCGCTGGCGATATCCTGTTTGTCGAATCCTCGCTGGCCAGATTGATGGAAGAACAGAGCGAAGCCGTCGACGTGAGTGTCGATGGCCGCCCGCATCTATCGCTGCCGAACGCCGAATTCGATGAATTGTTGCACTCTACCCTGGGCGAGGCGATAGTCGATATGGCGAGGGTCAAGGAGGCCGTCGGCAACTTCCTTGACAACCCGGAACACAAGGACGAGGCAGAAACCGTCCCTGACTCTCTGCATCGCATCGCCGGGGCGCATCGTATCCTCGGCATGGCGGACGCTGCTGATCTGTTCGATGACGCCAGTGGCGTGGTGAAGGCCACGTTGATGAATGGTGCCGCGCGGCCGACACGGGAAGAGATCGATCTGTTGGCGGATGTCATCACGTCATTGGATTACTTCATGGAATCGGTGTCCGAGGGTCGGCGGGATGACGCGCGTATTTTGAATCTCGGGCGGGCATCGTTGCTCGAACTCCAGCAGCTTCTGGAGCGGCGTCCTTCGCTTATGTCTGGCGAGCCGCCTGCCGATGAAGCATCCGAGGAAGACGAAACTGAAGTCGAGTTGGAGGCGATTTCGCCGGTGGAGGCTGAACCGGCTGGCGAACCTGAGGCGCTGAAACTTGGGAAATCGGTATCCGACGATGGCATCGACCCCGAGATTCTGGAGATCTTTGTGGAAGAGGCCAGGGAGGAAATCGATGTCATCAACGAATACTACCCGTTGTGGGTCGATGACTATTCGAACCAGGAGGCGCTGACGCGTTTCCGGCGTTCATTCCATACCCTGAAAGGCAGTGGGCGTCTGGTTGGCGCAATGGACATCGGCGAGCTCGCCTGGTCTGTCGAAAATCTGCTGAATCGTCTGATCGAGAAAACGATAGCGCCCAATGATGAGATCCTGCGGCTGCTGGACGATGTCAGGCGGCAACTGCCGGCGGTGGTCGATGCGCAGGAACAGGGGCGACCGGCCGAGCAAGCGGTTCTGCAAGACCTGATGGTACGTGCCTTCTCGCTCTCGGAGCCGGATACGGAGATTTCGGAGACGGAGGCGACACGCTCTACCGAAGCTGGAGCTGGACTCGAAGAAGC
>JALSSX010000216.1 GCA_026984055.1 Sedimenticola sp.
TCATGAAAGTTGTCTGTGGAATACCGTGAGTATTATGTCCCTGCAAACCTGGCCTCAGGTACTCTGTAGCCAAGCCACAGGTTCTGTCGTTGAAAAAGGCCATGGAAGGACTTTTCAATATCCTGCTAGATAAACGGAGTGCAAAAGGCAACTGGATAAAGCTTCGTCCATTTCCGCCGATGGCATACTATTGATCATACTGTTTCGGCGAAGCACCGATGTTTGGCACCAAGCGGCTTAAACAGTCCTACGATATCAAGACGGGCGAGCTACTCCAGCGGAACGTGGCGCTCCAGTCACGCATCGTGGAACTGGAAAGTGAAAAGTTCTCCCTGGAGCAGCGTTGCTATGCCTTGGAGCAGCAGCAGCGCATGAGCGAGGGGCTGTTCGAAAATATGTCCTCGTTTGAGGAGACACTGGTTTCATCGCAAACAACGTTGAGAGGATTGTCGGATAGCTTGGCGGCGGAGAGCAGTCGGCTCAAGGACACCGCAGAGGTTTCAGCGCATGCACGTGAAGATTCCGAGCAACTCATGCATACCATGGATAGCCTCATTGCTTCTGTGCATGATGCAGCTTCCCATGTTCATGCTTTGGAAACGAGGGTTAATTCGATCACGCAAATCCTTGGACTCATCAACCAGATCGCGGATCAAACCAATCTTCTTGCATTGAATGCGGCGATAGAAGCAGCCCGCGCGGGGGAGCATGGAAGAGGGTTCGCGGTGGTTGCCGAGGAAGTCAGGAATCTTTCGACTCGGACCGGCGAGGCGACCGAGGAAATCGCGCGTGAGATTGCCGCTATTCAGGCGGAAACAAATGCGACCCAAGCGCGGATGGCGCAGGTATCGGAGGAGCATGTGGGCTTGGCATCGTCTGGTCGGAAGTCTAGCGAAAGCCTGCTTCAGGTACTGGATACCGCGCGTTCCATGGGTGCGGCGATTTCTGCAAGTGCGTCACGTAGTTTTATCGAATTGGTGAAAACCGATCACTTGATATTCAAGTTCAATATCTATCGAACCTTGATGGGTCAGAATGATGAGGTATCCGGGGATTCCACCTGTGACCATACAGCCTGTCGGTTGGGGCAGTGGTACTACGAAGGAGAAGGGAAGAACAATTTTTCCGGACTGGCTGGGTTTGCTGAGCTAGAGAAATCGCACCGCTTGGTCCATGTGGAGGGGAGTGCATCGCTGGATTCATATCGTGCCGGCAATCTTGAGAAAGCGTTATGGCATCTGCGAAACATGGAGAAGGCTTCGATCGCGGTACAGGAAATACTTGGGAAGCTTGCGCGGCAGGCGGAAGCTGATGTCAAGCTGGCGCCGTGATGCCGGCCTACCAGGGCGAATTCAAGGCATGCCGGCGGACGGGTTACAGACAAGCCGACCGCGTACTTTCAGCTAACCGGGCGTATTGGGGAGCTCGGACACAGTAGATTCTATCCAGTTTTCAACCTCCCGAATGATCTGTTTCGCGGATTTTCCCTCTGTCGATATGGCTTTGCCGATCACCATTTCAATCGTGCCTGGATACTTCAGAATGCCTCTTCTGGCCCAGTAGACACCAGCGTTGTGCGCGATTGGAATGACGGGATGGCTAGGCGATTTTTCCGCGAGTAACGCGCCGCCCAGGCCGTATTTCTTGCGTGTGCCCGGGGCCACGCGGGTGCCTTCTGGAAAGATGATTACCAATCTTCCCTTCTCCAACGCCGATGTCCCTTGCTCGATGACCTGGGCAACTGCCTTGCGTCCCGCGCCACGATCGATAGCGATGGGCTGGGCGGCGGCCAACGCCCAGCCGAACACTGGTATTCTCATGAGTTCCTTTTTCAGCACCCATGTCTGATCAGGGCGAAGCAACCCCCTGAGCGCAAGGGTTTCCCAGGTCGACTGATGCTTACTCATGATGATGCATCCTTGCGTCGCTGGGATATGCTCCATGCCGGTCATCTTATAATCCAGTCGGCATGTCCAGCGGAGCAGTGACAGATTTGCGCGTCCCCATGCATTGGCGATGTGGCACAGGCTTGAGTAGGGCAGCGCCTTGCTTAGCAGGGCCATTGGCAGCCCATAGATCACGACACTGCATGACATCAGGATGAAATAGACGATGGAGCGGAAGAGTATCATTGGCGGTAACTACTCAGTGGATGGGAAAACAGCGTTGTAAATGCTCGGGTCGTTGCATAAATGCGTCAGAGTGAAAGTGCTCGGTCGGTAGCCTGCGATCTGTCCGCCAGCATGCCGTGAATACTGCCTTGTAGGCATGGCTTCGGCCTAACCCACAGGGAAGTGGGGGAATGCCGGGAGCATTTCCAGTACCCTACCTCGGACATCCCGTAGCCAAAGCAAAGGTGACTTTCATGATGGTGGGGATATCGTTCTCATCATGAAAGTATGGATGCGCATGCTAAAATACGATTTCCTGCTAGCCCGGATTTCTCACCCGTTCACGACCGCGACCTGGTGAGAAATCCGGGCTAGGTCAGGAGAGCATCCACGGCGCCGGACAGATCATCGAAGACAGGGATGGTATCGAAGCCGCTTTTCTTCTCCAGCGCCTGTTCCGTATTTCTTCCCTTGCCGCTGCGCACCAGTATCGGAGTCGCCCCGGCTTCATGCGCGGCGAGGAGATCACGTAAGCTGTCTCCTATCGCCGGCACGCCGCGCAGCGAGATATTCAGGCGACTGCCTATCTGATGGAAGAGACCGGGCTTGGGTTTGCGGCATTCGCATCCGTCATCGGGCCCATGCGGGCAGAAGCCGATGAAGTCGATTTGCCCACCGACGCGGGCAAGCTGGTCATGTAGTTTCTGGTGGATACCGTTCAACGTTTCGATGGTAAAAAGGCCGCGAGCGATGCCAGACTGGTTGGTCGCGACGACCACGCGATAGCCAGCATGACTCAGCCGGGCGATGGCCTCCAGACTGCCGGGTATCGGATGCCATTCGTCCGCGGATTTGATGAAATCGTCGGAATCCCGGTTGATGACTCCATCGCGGTCGAGTATGACGACTTTCAAAGAATTGTGAGTGTTCACTTCATATCGTTGAATTCAGAGACACGGATGCGTCCGTTGATCATCTTCGAGTCCCGCTGATCGAGTTTCTCCATCTTCTCCCAGAAGGCCTCGTTCAGGTCGAAGTTCCCCGCGATACCGGTACCGAGCAATAGGATAAGCAGGTCGGCAACCTCCTCGGCCAGTGCCTTGCGGCTCTTACCCTTGGTGACGCAGGCGGAGATTTCGCCTAACTCCTCTGCCATCAGCGCAACGCGGTAGACCATCTCCTCGCCGCCATTCGCGCGAAAGTCATGTTTGTCGTGAAAGGCTTGCACGGCTGCCAGCATCGTTTTCCAGGAATCCGGGTTCATGTCGATTCCATCTGCAATCGAGAGATATCCGCAACCTGAAGGAACAGTTGGCTCAATCGCGTCAACAATGCGAGGCGATTGCGTCGAATGGCGGGGTCGTCCGCTATGACCATCACATTGTCGAAGAACTGGTCGACGGGTTCACGCAGATCGGCTAGGCGCTGAAGCCCTTCCTCATAACGGTCATAATCGAACAGCGCGGTCACCGCCGCGCCGAGTTCGTCGAGCTGTCTGCCGAGCTGTTGTTCAGCCGGTTCACAGAACAGCGAAGCGTCCACCATTTCGGGTACGGATTCATCGGTTTTCTTCAAGATATTGTTGATGCGTTTGTTTGCTGCGGACAGGCTGGAGGCCCCGGGCAGACGTATGAAGGCTTGTACCGCCATGATGCGTCGATCAATATCGGCTGGATGCGTGGGACGCAGGCACAACACCGCGTCAATGACATCCGCGTTGATATCCCGATCCAGATAATAGGCGGTCAGGCGCTCCAGGGTGTATTCGAAGACCTCGGCGACGGCTTGTTCGGCGTTGATGGATGCATCGAACCGCCGGGCGGCCGAGTGGAGCAGGGCTTCGAGATCGAGATTCAAAGGCGTTTCGATCAGGATGCGCAGCACACCCAAGGCCGCGCGCCGCAAGGCGAAAGGATCCTTGGTGCCGGTCGGTCTCAGCCCGATCGCGAAGATACCGCTCAGGGTGTCGAGGCGATCGGCCAGCGCTAGCGCCTGTCCGGTACGCGTGGCGGGCAGCCGGTCACCGGCGAAACGTGGTAGGTAGACCTCGTTCATGGCATCCGCCAATTCCCTGTCTTCACCGTCCCGGATGGCCTGATAGCGCCCCATGTGGCCTTGCATCTCGGGGAATTCGTAGACCATCTCAGTCATCAGATCGCTCTTGCACAACTCGCCGGCGCGTTTTGCCAGTGCCGGGTCGGCGTCGATCTGGCCGGCGATGCGCATGGCCAGCGCGGCAACCCGCTCTGTTTTGTCATACAGCGAGCCGAGTTTCTGCTGGAATAGCACGGACTTCAATGAATCGCGCAAGTCTGCCAGCGTGGTCTTGCCATCCTGCTCCCAGAAGAAACGCGCATCGGCGAGTCGCGGACGAATCACGCGCTCGT
>JALSSX010000217.1 GCA_026984055.1 Sedimenticola sp.
CGATATTCGCCACGGTGATGAAGTTGGGCAACAGCCGCCCTTGAGAATCGACCAGATGAAAATATTTCTGATTCTTCTTCATCGTCAGAATCAGCGCTTCGTGAGGCACCTCCAGAAACGCGGGATCGAAGCTACCGCTGATCGCGCTGGGCCATTCGACCAGGGCAGTGACCTCATCGAGCAGCTTGTCGTCGATCACCGCCTTGCCGCCCAGCTTTTCGGCTTCCTCGCTCAGCTGTTGGCGGATCGACTCGCGACGCGTGGCGAAATCGGCGATCACCATCCCCTGTGTGCGCAAGGTATCGGCGTAGTCTGCCGGGCTATTCATCGGGATTTCCCGTGGCCGATGAAAACGGTGTCCGCGTGAGTTCGTCTCGGCATTGGTCTCCAGCAAGGTGCATGGCACCAGATCCCGACCCTGTAGGAACAGCAGCCAGTGTACTGGTCTGACGAACTCGGCGCTGGAGGCGCCCCAGCGCATGCGCTTTGGGATGGGTAGTGAAGTGAGTGCTTGCTCTGCTGCCATCGGCAGTAACTCGGCGGCGGGCTTGCCCGGCTCCCGTCGAGAGAACACCAGCCATTCACCCTTGGGCGTCTGGATGCGTTGCAATTGCTCGATGGCAACGCCACAGGACGAGGCGAATCCCCGCCCGGCCTTGGTCGGATGTCCAGCGGCGTCAAACGCTGCCTTGACTGCCGGACCACGGCGTTCCATCTGGATGTCGTCCTGTTTCGTGGCAACCTTCTCGATATAGACCGCCAGGCGTCGCGGCGTGGCGAAGAAGTGGCTGTCGCCATGCGCCAGGCGTTGCTTCCTCAGGCCGTCGAGGAATCCCTGATGCAGCGCCGAAGCGAGTTTCACCAGCGCGGTCGGTGGCAGCTCCTCGGTGCCCAGCTCAAAGAGCACATCAGCGTGTTCAGCCATGGTCCGCCTCCGAGGTCAGCAGCGGGAATCCAAGAGACTCGCGGCGTTCGAAATAGCTTTGCGCGATCGCGCGGGAAAGGCCGCGGACGCGTAGGATATAGCGTTGTCGCTCGGTGACCGAGATGGCATGACGAGCATCCAGCAGGTTGAAGACATGTGACGCCTTCAGCATCTGCTCATAAGCCGGTAAAGGCAGGCCGGCTTCAATCAGCTGCTTGCTTTCCCGCTCGCAATGGTCGAAAGAGTCAAACAAGAAGTCCACATCAGCATGCTCGAAGTTGTACGCGGATTGCTCGACCTCGTTCTGATGGAACACGTCACCATAGGTTACCGTGCCTTGCGGGCCGTGAGTCCATACCAGGTCGTACACCGATTCCACGCCCTGTAAATACATAGCGATGCGCTCCAGCCCGTAGGTGATCTCACCGCTGACCGGGCTGCAATCGATGCCGCCGACCTGCTGAAAGTAGGTGAACTGAGTCACCTCCATGCCGTTCAGCCAGACTTCCCAGCCGAGTCCCCAGGCACCAAGTGTCGGCGATTCCCAGTTGTCCTCGACGAAGCGAATATCATGCACCAGCGGATCGATGCCGAGTAGCTTAAGCGAGCCGAGATACAGCGCCTGAATCTCCAGCGGCGAGGGTTTCATGACGACCTGGAACTGATAGTAATGTTGCAGGCGGTTAGGGTTCTCGCCATAGCGGCCGTCGGTCGGGCGGCGCGAGGGCTGCACATAGGCCGCGTTCCACGGCTCCGGGCCGATGGAGCGCAGAAAGGTTGCGGTATGGAAGGTGCCCGCGCCCATTTCCATATCATAAGGCTGTAGAATCACACAGCCCTGTCTTGCCCAGTACTGTTGCAAGGTGAAAATCAGCCCCTGGAAGGTACTGACATCGGCGTGCGGCATTATTGTGGCATCGGTCACGGCCGGCGGACCCCCGAAAGCATGAAAACAGCTCAGTATTCTATACTGGCGGCCTACCAAATCCCAGTAGGGCGGAAAGTCCACATGATAAATCTGGCGGTGAAGCTACCCCATGCATGATAATAGCGGCGTAAAATCACCTTTTCCGGTGCTTCCACTGAACGTAAGGACTGCATATGAAAAAATTGATCGCGACTATATTAATGCTTGGCCTGCTGACCGGGCTGCTCGCTGGTTGCGCTGGCTGGGGTGCCAGACCGGATCAGGTGCGTATTCACATTGTGGATATCCAGCCATTGGAATCGACCTTGATGGAACAGCGTTTTCTCATCAAGCTGCGTATCCAGAATCGTTCCGAGCGTGTTTTGCAGGCGGATGGCCTGAGTTTCGATCTTCGCCTGAACGGGCGGGATTTCGCCTCTGGGGTGAGTAACCAGGATGTGCGCATCGAACCGCTCAGCGAGGCGACGATGGAAGTCACCGCGAGCAGTACGTTGTTTGGCCTGCTACGCCAGTTGCGCGCCGCGCAACGTTTACAGCACAAGCCGTTTGGATACGTCATAAGCGGCAATGTGCATACCGCCGGCGGTATGGGGATCATCCCGTTTCGCGAAGCTGGAGAGCTCGATTTCGCCGAATCCGTCAGATAGATTATTGGGGCCTGTTATTAGCCCGATAATAAAACAGGTCGTCCTGAGTTGTTGATTGAGTGCTCTTGTCCATCGGCGTTATTTCTTGGAATCTCTTGATGGACAACGACTTATATCGGCTATCGTCGATGGTGGCGCGTTCCCGCGCCACGATTGACCCGGTAACAAGGATTGCCGGGTGAATCGCGTGAAAGTATGTAGTCGATTGCCTGTGATTCGTCTGCGGGAACGCCGTGAATACGCGCCCGTGTAGGCTGAGCCTCGGCATAACCCGTGGAGAAGTTCGAGATGCCGGGGCATTTCCAGTGCTTTGTCTCGGACATCCCGCAGCCGAACCACGGGAAACCATTCATGATCTGGGTGTTTCCTCATCATGAGAGTTGGATTCAAAACCGTCATACAGGAAAACACTCGTGCCGAGTACTAGCGATAGTCCGAACGAACCCCTTGGCGATACCCAAGTCGACCTGCGCGACCCGGCGTATTTCATCAACCGTGAACTCAGCCTGTTGATGTTCAACCGTAGGGTATTGGAATTGGGCAAGGACGGCGGTGTTCCGCTGCTGGAGCGGCTGCGCTATCTGTGCATCTCGTGCAGTAATCTGGACGAGTTCTTCGAGGTGCGCGCCGCCAGCGTTTTGCAGCAATTGAAGCTGAACATCAAGACGCTGGACCCGTCGGGTCTGAGTCCGAGGGAACAGATCGAGCAGATCGCCGTGCAGGCGCATGGCCTGGTGTATGATCAATACGACCTGTTCAACAAGGTATTGGTGCCGGCGCTGGAGGAGGAAGATATCCATTTTCTGCGTCGTTCCCAATGGAACGAAGAGCAGACAACCTGGGTGCGCAACTATTTCCGCCGTGAATTGTTGCCGGTATTGACCCCACTGGGCCTGGACCCCGCGCATCCGTTTCCGCGCATCCTGAACAAGAGCCTGAACTTCATCGTCAAGCTGGAAGGCAAGGATGCCTTCGGTCGCGAGAGTGACATGGCCGTGGTACAGGCGCCGCGCGCCTTGCCGCGCATCATCCGCATGCCAGCGGATATCTCGCCGTCGAAGGATACCTTTGTGTTTCTTTCGTCTATCATCCACGCGCATGTCGATGACATGTTTCCCGGCATGCATGTGCTCGGTTGTTACCAGTTCCGCGTCACCAGGAATTCGGAGCTGTTCGTCGAAGAGGATGTCGATGATCTGCTCAGTGCCTTGGAGGGCGAATTACCGATCCGCAACTATGGGGATTCGGTGCGTTTGGAGGTTGCGGATGTGTGTCCGGCCGAGATCTATCACCTGCTGATGGAGAAATTCAATCTGGAGGAGCGCGATCTGTATCGGGTGAACGGCCCGGTGAATCTGCATCGTTTGATGGCGGTTGTCGGCTTGGTCCAGCGCGACGAGTTGAAATTCCCGCCCTTTCAGCCAAAGCCGCCGGCCGATTTCAGTCCGGAGCGGAATATCTTCGACTATATCGACGCAAACAAACAGGTGTTACTGCATCACCCGTTTCAGTCCTTCGAGCCGGTCATCCAGTTCTTGACCCAGGCCGCGCAGCATCCGAACACAGTTGCCATCAAGATGACGCTGTATCGCACCGGGCCGGATTCGCCCATCGTCGATGCACTGGTCGCGGCGGCCAAGGCTGGCAAGGAGGTCACGGCGGTGATCGAGTTACGTGCGCGCTTCGACGAGGCGGCGAATATCGCCGTCGCGACCCGTCTACAGGATGCCGGCGCCTACGTTGCCTATGGCGTGGTCGGCTACAAGACCCACGCCAAGCTGGCCCTGGTGGTGATGCGCCAGCGTCGTCGCCTGAAGCGCTACATCCATATGGGTACCGGTAATTACCATTCTGGCACCGCGAAGGCGTATACCGATTACGGCCTACTGACCAGCGACCGCGTGCTTGGCGACGATGTGCATCGGCTGTTCATGCAGCTTACCGGCCTGGGCAAGGCTGTCAATCTGAAGAAGCTGATGCAGGCGCCTTTCACCCTGTATGAAGGCATGGTCGAGCGCATCCGTCGCGAGGCCGGCCATGCGCGCGACGGCAAGCGTGCGTTGATCCGGCTGAAGATGAACTCGCTGGTCGAGCCGAACATCATCGCTGAGTTGTACGAGGCCTCGCGCGCGGGCGTCAAGATCGAGCTGATCGTGCGTGGTGTCTGTTGTCTGCGGCCTGGCGTCAAGGGGATTTCCGACAATATCCATGTGCGTTCGGTGATGGGCCGCTTCCTGGAACACACACGGGTATTCTATTTTCTTAACAGTGGTCAGGATGAGTTGTACTGCTCCAGCGCCGACTGGATGCCGAGAAACTTTTTCCGCCGGGTGGAATCCTGTTTCCCGGTGGAAGACCGGCAGTTGAAGCGGCGCATCATCCGCGAGACCTTCACCACTTACCTGCGTGATAACAGCCAGGCGTGGGTGCTACGCCCGACGAAGAAATACAAGCGCCTGAAACCCTCAGCGAAGGCCAAGCGCCGCGCCGCGCAGGAGATATTGCTGGAGATGTTCTCCTGAGTCGATGCCGGCGTCAGGCGAAAACGCCGCTGGAATGCCTTGTTCAGTGTTTTGGCGTTGGCGAAGCCCACCTGGTCGGCGATCTGCTCGATGGTTTTCCCGAGTATCGAACCCAATGATGCGCCTTCAGTAGCCGCCAATCGTTGACGTAGCGCATCGGTGACACGCCCAATGCTTGCCTGAAGCGGCGCGACAGGCTTGTACGGGACAAGCCGACCCTCCCTGGCCGCGAGATCGTCCAGCGTCCAAGCAGGCCCGGGATCAAGATGTATCAACCTCAAGGCCCGGCGTAGGCCATGTTCGTGCAGGCTGGCGATGAAACCGTTGGTTTCGGGCGTCTCGCGTGCATGCTGGTCAGCAATTACAGGAACAACACCTCGGTCAGTCGGTCGACGATCGGACTTTCCTAGCCCGGATTTCTCACCCGTTCACTACAGCGACTAAAGTGGACCCCATAGTCAAGACAAAATCCACATGAGTGTTAGCCCAAAGCAGTAATGTCCTCTTTGTCCAATTCTAAAATGTCCCCTTTTGGTTTCAGGAGGGGCCCGTGGCAGAGGAGCAGATTACGATGAGTCA
>JALSSX010000218.1 GCA_026984055.1 Sedimenticola sp.
CGTAACGCTATCTTGCGGGCGCAGGCACAGATTCAGGCGATCGACGCGAAGCTGCGCGATGCCAAGAGCATTGCGCCGTTCGATGGCATCATATTGAAGAAATTTGTCGAGGTCGGCGACACTGTTCAGCCCGGCCAGCCCCTGGTTACGTTCGCTGATGTCGAGTACCTGCAGGTCGAAGTCGACGTGCCCGCGCGCTTGCGCGCCGCATTGCGCGACGGCCAGATGCTGAAGGCCGAATTGGGCGCCGGCGGTAAGATCGTGCCAGTGCGTGTGGCTCAGGTGTTTCCGATGGCCGATGCGCAGCGGCATACCGTGAAGGTTAAGTTCGATCTGCCACAAGGGGTGTCCTCTCCGGGTGAATACGTCCGCGTGCTGATTCCGGATACGTCCTCGGGCAGCTCCGTGCCGGTCGTGCCGGAGACCGCGGTTCACTACAACGGCAGCCTCCCTGGGATCTATGTATTGGGGCCGGACGGAAAACCGAGTCTGCGCATGGTGCGCGTGGGCCAGGATCTGGGTAATGGTTTTATCTCGATACTCTCGGGCGTCAAGCCTGGTGACAGAGTGCTGGTCGAGAATGCCCGAGGCCGTTCGGCGTCACAAAACTGGTCGGAAAAACGTTAGCGTGAAAGTGTGCGGGCGGTTGTCTGTGATGTGCCCGCGGGAACACTGTGGATATGTCCCCGTGGATTTGGCCTCGGCATGCCGTGGCTAAACCACCGGCAGCCTTTCATGATTCGGGGTGTTTCATGCCTCCGCATGGGAGTCCGCGTGCTTGCCTCAAGCGAAGCATTCGTCGCCAGCGCGGATCCATCTTGTTCCAAGGGATGCTTGCCAGCGCGAAAACGGAGATTCGGCTGCTGCCGCCACCCGACCGTCCTCTCGCTGGTTCAGGCCCACCGCGGTGATTCGCGGCGGGTGTCGATGATCAATCAATAAATACAAGTACTGGCTATGAAAGAGCAGAATACTCCCAACGAATCCGCGTTACCCAATGATGTCGATCTGGGGTTCGCCGGACGCACGGCGAAATCCTTCATCGAATCACCTCTGTCGGTACTGCTGTTCATGGCCGTGCTGTTCATGGGTACCATCGGCTTGGTATTGACGCCACGCGAGGAAGATCCGCAGATTTCCGTTCCGATGGTGGACATCTTTGTCCAGTACACTGGCGCGTCCGCTGATCAGGTCGCCACCCAGGCCATCGAGCCACTCGAACGCATCATGAGCGAAGTGGCTGGCGTCAAGCATGTCTATTCCGCGTCGATGCGTGGGCGCGGCATGGTGACCGTCGAGTTCCATGTCGGTGAACAGATGGGTCCATCGCTGGTCAAGGTGAACGACAAGCTGGATTCCAATATGGACAAGATCCCGCCGGGAGTCGGCATGCCGTTGGTCAAGGCGAAGGGGATCGACGATGTCTCCATCGTCAACCTGACGGTCTGGTCGAAGGATCTGGACAAGGATGGCCGTCCGGATGTCGATGACGGGCAGTTGCGCATGTTGGCGCTGGATCTTCAGCAGAAGCTAAAGGAGATCCCGGATACTGGTTCCAGCTTCATCGTTGGCGGCCGCCGTGAACAACTGAAGATCGAGGTCTATCCGGAGCGCCTCGCCGGTTACCATATCAGCCTGGATCAGGTCGCTCAGGCCATCAAGGGCGCGAACAGCGAGCAGGCCGCCGGCAACGTCGAGTCTGGCGGTCAAAGGATGACGGTCGTCACGGGCGCCTTCCTGAATTCGGTTGAATCGATTCAGCGCCTGGTCGTTGGTAACTTCAACGGCGGGCCGGTCTATCTGCGCGATGTCGCCAAGGTCTCGCTGGGACCGGAGGACGCCACGCAGTTGGTCGCCTACTATTCCGGCAAGGCGGCGGAGGGCCAATACCGGGCGGATGGCGAGCCGGCAGTTACCATCGCGGTCGCGAAGAAGAAGGGTAGCAACGGCATCGAGGTGGCCGAGAAGGTTATCGACAAGGTCGAGGAGTTGAAGGGGGTGCTGGTTCCCGATAATGTCGCGGTCAGCGTCACGCGAAACTATGGAGAAACCGCGAGAGAGAAGGTCGATGAGTTGATCTTCAAGATCTTCTTCGAGAGTGTGCTCGTTGCGTTGTTGGTGTTCTGGGCGTTTCGCGCGATCAGACCGGCGACTGTCGTCGTACTCGTGGTGCCGGCTGTGTTGCTGTTCACGATCTTCATGGCGATGGTGCTCGGCTTCACGATCAATCGTGTGAGCTTGTTCGCGCTGATCTTCTCGGTTGGTATCCTGGTGGATGATGCAATCGTCGTCGTGGAGAATATCTATCGTCGTTGGCTGGAAGCGGGAAAGCGTGATATCGCGACGGCGGTGGATGCCGTCCGCGAAGTCGGCAATCCGACGATTCTGGCGACCTTTACCGTCATCGCGGCATTGTTGCCAATGGGTTTCGTACGCGGCATGATGGGACCCTACATGTTCCCGATCCCGGCCCTGGGTTCGGTGGCAATGCTGTTTTCCTTGTTCGCGGCCTTTGTCTTCACACCGTGGCTCGCCTACTCGAAGCTGCTTCAGCCTACGATGAAGTATCTGAAGAAGGCCGAGGTGCATGAACATAAGGAATCAGAGCGATTGGGACGCTTGTTCCATCGTATTCTGACACCGATGATTGAAAGCCCGTTCAAGAGGCGAACGTTCAAGCTGTTGATGTGGGGCACCTTCCTGTTCTGCTGCACCTTCTTCTATTTCAAGTGGGTGCAGGTGAAGATGCTGCCACTGGACAACAAGCCGGAATTCTCCGTCGTGTTGAACATGCCCGAGGGTAGCGCATTGCCGGTCACCGCGAACATGGCGCATGTCATCGCCGACAGGCTGCGTCAGATTCCCGAGGTGACAGCGATCCAGATCTATGCCGGCACCGCGCGACCTTTCGATTTCAATGGCATGGTCAGGCATTACTACCTGCGCCATGATCCCTGGCAGGGCGAGGTACAAGTCCAGCTGACGAATAAGACCGAGCGTGACCGGACCAGCCATCAGATCGCCATAGAGGCGAGAAAGCTGGTGAAGGATCTGACTGCGGGAAGTGGCGCGCGCTTCCAGGTTGTCGAGATGCCGCCCGGCCCGCCGGTGTTGTCGGATGTGGTGGCCGAGGTCTATGGGCCTTCGGCCGACACGCGCAGAAAAGTGGCCGAGGATCTCACCCGGATATTCGAGAAAGCGCCCAGCCTGGTCGATGTCGACAACCTGATGCGCAGGCCATACGAATACTGGCGTTTCCATATCGATACCGAAAAGGCGTTGCGTCAGGGTATCTCGGTTGCCGCGATCAACCGCAATCTGGCGATGGCTCTGGGATCCGCGCCGTTGGGCGACATCAAGCGGAAGCAGGCGGTTCAGGAGCCGATCCAGATCGTGTTGCAGATCCCGTTCGCCGAGCGCTCTCAGGTAGGTCGTCTGAAAGATCTGCCGATTCAATCCATGTCGGGTAACACCGTGCCGCTGGGTGAGTTGGGCTACTTCGAAAAGGTTTTGGAGGATCCAATCGTCTACCACAAGGATCTACGCGGAATCGAGTATGTGATTGCCGGTGTCGGTGGCAAGTATCCTGCGCCGATCTACGGCATGTTTCAGGTCGGAGACATCCTAAGCGACGAGGGCTACAAGGCGCCTGACGGCGTTGAGTTGGAAGGCACCTGGATCGGGCCGCCGAAATCCGATGCGCACAGCGCCTTCGAGTGGGGTGGCGCCTGGACGGTGACCTACGAGACCTTTCGTGACATGGGCATTGCCTTCTGTCTGGCGCTGGTGGGTATCTACATCCTGGTGGTCTGGGAGTTTGGCAACTTCCGCGTGCCGGCATTGATCATGGCGCCGATCCCGTTGACACTGCTCGGCATCATTCCCGGCCATGCGCTGTTTGGCGCCGCGTTCACTGCGACATCGATGATCGGTTGGATTGCGCTGGCGGGCATCATCGTGCGTAATTCCATCCTGCTGGTCGACTTCTCTGTGCATGAGATCGCCAAGGGCGTACCGGCGCACGAGGCGGTGATCAACTCATGCAAGGCGCGTACCAGGCCGATCCTGATCACTGCGGCGGCTTTGATGGCGGGTTCTGTCGTGATCATGCCGGATCCGATCTTCAAGGGCATGGGCATCTCGCTGCTGTTTGGGGTGTTCGTTTCGACCATCCTGACATTGGTGGTCATCCCGTTGGGCTGCATTCAGGCAAACAGATCGATGTGCGAGATTGCCTGCGCGCGCGTGCCCAATGCGACGCTTGCCGAGACCGGTGGCGCGCCAGCGGTGGCTACCGCGCGGGTCAAGAAGGGTGGTGGCTTCTTCAGCAAGATTATTGCTTTGATATCGATGATCTTCTATGCTATTCGTGGCATCTTTCTGTTGATATTCCAGATGTTCAAGAAACCTGGTGGTAGCGGAACGCTACCACCATCCGCGCCAACCACGCCCGGTTCTGGCGGAGATGGGGGTAGCGACATGACGACTGCTTCCACGGCGTCATCGGCCAGCGGAACGCCTATTGGCGGCGCGGCTTCGTCCGCGACACGGGCGGCGTCGACAGCGAGGTCGGAATCCCCCGCGGCCGCTGTAGATGCCAGTGAAAACGTGGATGGAGAAAGCGCGCGGAAAAAAGCGCCGCTCTCCAAGGCGGCTGCTCCCACGGCTTCTACAGCCGGGAAGAAGAAAACCGCCACGAAGAAAAAGACCGCGAAGAAACGTAGCGCGAAAAAGGCGTCGGCTTCCAGGAAGGCCAATTCGAAGCCAAAATCCTCCAGCGGGGGAAAATCCACCGCCGTGAAAAAGGCGAGCGACCCAGCGTCGAAAGCGCGAGAGGGCGATGACTCGGGATCATCAGCGCGCCGGGGCATTCGCTTGAAACCGCTATCCGATGGTGACAACGATCTGGATTTGAGCTAGACTGCTTTATTTAAGTATATAAGTAACTACTCAGAAAGTAGGAAAATCATGCTGTAACTGCTCAGATTGCCGCTGAAATGTGTCAGATCAAGGCGGGGAATGTGAGTTTGCAGGTGTAAATGACCATTTTCCAACGCAGAGATGGCGCATTTCAGTGGTGAGCTGAGTAGTTACGTATATAATTCAATACTTGTTTGTTTGGTGCTTTTCTGTCATGGGCGACAGGCTTCCTGGGCTGGCGTTCCCTGGGAGAGTCCGGGATTGGGTCATCGCGTTCCTCAGACTCCGTTCGTTTTGGCGGAGCTTTTGTGATGGCGCCTTGTCGGCTACCCGATCATTGTTGTCATCGATGGATAGACAGGAAGATATGAAGGCAATAGGGTTCTGGTCGGCGGCGCTCGTCTGGATGATGGCGTGTGGTACCGTTGCCTCGGATTCGCCTTACGAGCCGCGGCGTGAAAACCCTTCCGTCTCCACTGCAGAGAAATTGGTTTTGGCTGGCGAACCTGGTTACCGTTTCCGTGGTGGCGAGATCATCACGCCTTCGGCTGGCGAATGGATGTCCGGGCGGAACGGGGAATCGAGGGATGGTCTTGCGAACTATACCTTTCGTCCCATGCGGGAGAGGAAGCCTGCAACTCCGGAGGTTGTCAGGCGGCCCGGGCCCGCATACCGGTCGGAATATACGGGTTACCTCCAGCCGTCGGTGCCCGCGCCGCCATATTATCCAGTGGATCCGTATCTGCCTTACGCGACGGCGACGCCAGAGAGTGGGTTCTGGCCGCTGCCGGATAGTAATGCTCCTTGGGGGCTGCCCGCGCCGCTTGGACAGTGATTCGACTGCTCGATTCCTTTAACATGGGCTATTATTATAGCCACGGCCGGCCAGAGGTTGGAATGATCATATGCGCACTGAAGTTTTCTGGTGGTGTTGCTCGTTGTTGTGGGGATGGTCCCATGACTTCTGCGCGCGTTACCGGGAACGAAATGGATCGCACGCTCGAATCCGACGTTCGGCTGGCCGTGGCTATCGTTCCAACGCAGTGACAGGTAACCGAATGAGAACGAAGGTAATGTTGGGGATCTGCGGCATCGTCGCTGCGCTGCATGTCCCGGCTTTCGCGCAAGCACCAAGCTTCCGCGATGGACTTGAAAGGTTCTCTTCGGTCTCGAATGATGTCGCTTCCTATCGCTTCCGGCCGTTGGATGCCTCCGAGAGAAGGCGGTCGGCCGCTGTTGCGCAAGAGGTTCCGATGGACAGTGGGAGCGCATTGTCGCATGGGTGGCGGTTTCGGCCGCTGCGTTCCGAGGCGAAGGCGCGCCGCGAGCTGGACAGGTCGTCATTGGCCTCTGTGAATGAGCGCCCCTGGAAACCGTTTTCTCCTCGTTTCTCCTCGGGTTTCTATGCGTCGTTCACCCACCTGGATACCGTTTCGACCGCGCCTTACGCGGACTGGCGAGCCAGCGCCCAGTTGCCACCAGAACGGCCCGCGCGAGCCACCAGTCCGAGGTCGACTGGGGCTACGCAAGTAAAGCCGGCTGTTTACGTGATGTTTCGCGGCAAGCGATATCGCTTTCGCGATCCTTCCGCGCGAATAAAGCCACTACCGGACCCAACCTCCTCTTATCTCGGCGAAGAGTCCCTTTTTGCCGCTCAGTCAGTGGATCGCACATGGGTGGGGCGGCGTGATGGGGCCTCGGCGCCATTGCCGGATGTCATGGTGACGCCGTTCGCGACTATTCCGAACTGATTGCCACGCCTTCTCGTTCGGGTGTTCACCCGTTTTTTTCCAGGAGATCGTCTTTTTAGCAGGCCGTTGAAAAATGGCATTTTTCTCGTCGCAAAGAGAAAATGCGATTTCCGCTTTGCTCACATTTTCCATCACTTATCGTGATCGAAAAGGGGGGCATCCTCCGTCCCACTTGGGTATCTCGGTTTTTCAAGATGCCCTTCAGAGAGATTCTGCTGCGTTCGTGTGGACGGCTCGCGGGCAACCGACTCGTATTTTCAGGCTCAGCCCGCATGTCTTGCCGGATTGATGAGTCCTCGCTTGTTCCTTGAATCCACAAGGTATTTTATTCAGGCAGCAATACACCCAGATATTCCGCTCCTTCACAAAATCCTTTGTGAATCCAAAGCCCCGCGCGATCATCTCGCTACTTGGCGAAGGATGCGGGTCAACACCGAGTCTGGCCGAGCTCCGACACGGGGGCATCCTGTTCCACAGATGGCCAGCAGATCACAAAGCGAGCACCGCCGAGTCGTGATCTCTCATGGTGGGTGCTGCCATGATAGCGGCGCATGATGCTGGCTACGATCGCCAGCCCAAGCCCGTGACCGCCCGTGTCGCGATGGCGACTGTCGTCCAGTCGGACGAAGGGTTCGAATAGGTGGCGCTGTTTGTCCGCTGGGATTCCCGGACCATCATCCTCGATCGAAAGGCACATCTGTCCGTCGTTCATCTCCAGCGCCACGAGAATCCGTGATCGGGCATGACGCGCGGCGTTGTCGAGCAGATTGAACAACGCGCGACGCAACAATCTCGGGTCGATCACGGTGATCGCTTGCGGCTCTTCGGGCACGCGCTGTTCGAGCGCCGGTTCCGGATGGTAGTTTCGGAACTCATGCAACTGTTCGTCCAGCCAGGCTGGAAGTGTGATCCGTTCTTCCGAGCGGCGGTCGGCGTCGCGGCGAATACGGGCGAGGTCGAGCAATTCTCCCACCAGCGATTCCAGCTCGTTCAGGTTGTTCGCGAGCTGGTCCTCGAAGCGTTTGTGTTCGGTGGCAATGCGAGTTTCGGCGAGCATCTCCAGCGAGAACCGCATGCGCGCGATGGGCGTCTTCAATTCATGCGATACCGCATCGATCAGGTCCTGCTGGCTACGCATCAGTTGTTGGATATGTCCGGCCATGCGGTTATAGGCTTGCGACAGGCTGTGCAGGGTCGAGTAGCCGCTGAGTCGAGCACGTCGGTCCAGCGCTCCGTCGCTGAACGCCTTTACGACAGCTTTCAGATGACGCAATTCCCGCCACAGGGTAAGCGTCCACAAAAGCAGGCCGAAGGCAACCAGCGCGGCTGGGAGGCCGATCAGCAGGTAAGGGTAGCGTTTCCTTACCGCGTCTACCGGAATCGGTCCGGCGGTGATCAGGTATTTTCCCGATTTGCTGAGTATGTGCAGAAGCATCGTGTTGCCATCGAGTTCCTGTCTGGCCGCGCCGAGTCGATATAGCGTTTCGCGCAGCGTGTGCGGAAGGTCGATCTTGTCACCGGGTGTCAGTCGCAGCGGGAAGGGATAGAGTTTGCCGATGTCCGAGATGACGCGTTGGGGATCATCGGCATGTTCGAGACGTTGGCTCACCAGATAGCGTACCCCCAGCACCCGGGCGGCGATGTGTTCGGCGTCGGAGGTCTGAAGCGCTAGGGACAGCGCTTTGCCGGTGTCGCCCAGTCGATAGATTGCATGCGGTTCGGGACGGCCTTGCATGATCAGGCCGAGCCTGGACAGACGGTCGCGCGCGTTGCTGGAAAGATTCAGTTCATCGATGGCGCGGAGTGCGAGATGATGGGGGAAATGCCGCGCCATTTCGGTGATAGCGCTGCGCCAACGGTCTTCCGGGCGTGTCGCCAGTTCCTGTTGGATCAGGCGGAAGGTGCCGATCGTCTGCATGCGTACCTGTTCCTCGGCCCAGCGCGAGGTGAACCAGGATAACGGATTCCATTGCAGCATCAATAGTAACAGTACCGGCAGCAACAGAATCAGGTAGATGCGTAGAAAGACCCAGATCATTGCGGCGGCGCGCCGAGAAATAGATAGCCACTGCCGCGTATCGTGCGGATCCAGCGGGGTCTGGCGGGGTTATGGTCCCCCAGTTTTTTACGCAGCCGCGAGATACGCAGATCGATGGAACGGTTGCTGCCGTCGTAGCCGAAGCCACGTAGCTGGCGCAGGATATCGTCACGGCTCATGACGACGCCGCTGTGATTGGCGAGTAGCCAGAGCAGGTCGAATTCGGCGCCCCCGAGGTCCAGTCTGTTTTCGTCGAGCAGGGTTTCGAAACGTGAGCGATCGATACGCAGGCCATCGAATTCAAGTACCTGCCGGGGTTCCGGCGACTGCCGCCCGGTGCGTCGTAGAATCGCGTGCAGCCGCGCCAGCAGCACGCGCGGATGTACCGGTTTGGCGATATAGTCGTCGGCGCCCAGCTCCAGGCCGAGAAGTTGATCGATATCATCGTCTCGCGCCGTCAGCATCAATACGGGACCCGGATAGTCCGTGCGAATCGAACGGCATACCGCGAAGCCGTCCTGCCCGGGCAGCATGATGTCGAGAATCACCAAGTCGGGCTGTTCGCGCGGAATACGCTGCGCGGCGGCGAGGCCATCGGCCTCCACATCGACAAGGAAGCCGTGTTTTTGCAGATACTCCTGGGTGAGCGCGGCCAGTTCGCCGTCGTCTTCGACCAGGAGTAGCCTTTTCGGCTGGGAATGGCTCATCGATTCGGCCCACGACCTCTATCGTTTTCATTGACCCGGTCCGTCGCTTGTCGGATATCAGTGTGCAATCATTCCGGCGTTTGGGTGACCGAGGCTATATTACACTCTCGCGGCGATTATGTAGCCGCGACCCGCTAACCTCCGGCCTCCTTGCGCCTTGCCAGGAACGAAATGGCACGCATGCTAGAATCCGACATGCGACTGGCCGTGGTTATACCTCGGTCAAAGAACGAAATCCGTGCGGTGAGTGTAGCGAATGCCTTCGCCATCGATGCTCAGGCGTACCATCTGATGGATAGCCTTGTCTGACGGTATCCAGTTCTGGCCATCGAAGCTGATCCACTTCTGATACAGCCATAGATCATGGCGAAAGCGCAATGTCAGGTCCTGTGTGACGGGCTGAATGAAGACCGAACCCTTGATAGCCAGTTTCAACGGTACCGGTTGACCGGCGGGGATATGCAGAATACTGGTGATCGCGTTGTCAGTGCTGCTGCCTTGCCCGACCTCGACAACCGGGGGACGTTGCAAATCCGGTAATGCGAACGGGCTGTTGCGGTCGTCTCCGAAAGCCAGGCCGGACAGCAACAGTGATCCGCC
>JALSSX010000219.1 GCA_026984055.1 Sedimenticola sp.
CTACGGCACCACGAATCCCACGATACCCTGACAAACCTGCTGAACCGCCAGGGCTTCGAGAATGCGCTGGCGGAGATATTGCTTCAGCCCGCGCCTTTCCAGGCCGCCCTGCTATATCTCGATCTGGACCAATTCAAGTTGGTCAACGAAACCGCAGGTCATCATGCCGGCGACGACCTGCTACGCCAGATCGCCCAGCGGATACAAAAAGAGATACGCACCAGCGACATCTTTTCCCGCCTCGGCGGCGATGAATTCGGCGTCATTCTAAACGATTGCCCGCCAAACCGGGTGCGAAAAATCGCCAACAAGCTGAGGCGCACGGTGAAACGCTATCAACACGACTGGGAAAATCAGCAATTCGAGGTCGGCGTCAGCATCGGCGTGATCACCATCAACGACGGAAACACCAGCGTCGCGCAACTGTTGGCCGAGGCGGACACCGCCTGCCATCTGGCCAAGGAGCAAGGCCGCAACCAAGTCTATTTCGTCAACGACGACGATCCTGAGCTGGAAAAACGCTCCGGCGAGATGCAATGGGTCAACCAGATCAAGGACGCTTTGCGCAACAATCGTTTCATCCTGTATCACCAACCGATCGTCGCCGCTCAGCCGAACAGCGAGATCCCTATGATCGAGGTACTTGTGCGCATGATCGGCACCGATGGCGAGATCATCCCGCCCGGCGCCTTTCTGCCTGCGGCGGAACGCTTCGACCTGATGACCGAGATCGACAAATGGGTAGTGAGGAACACGCTGGCGTGGATGGATCAGAACCTGAAGCGTTCCGATTCGCTGGAGGTATCGATAAACATCTGCGCAAAATCCGCCAGCAATCAGGATTTCCAGCGCTATATCATGCACTTGATCAGTCGTTTCAACATCAACCCCAGCTCGGTCTGTTTCGAGATAACCGAAACCATGGCGATGAACGACTTCGCCGGCGCGCGCAGCATGATCGGCGCCCTGGGCGAACTCGGCGTGCGCTTCGCCATCGACGACTTCGGCTCCGGCATGGCCTCCTTCGAATACCTGAAGAACCTGGATGTGCAATACTTGAAGATCGACGGCTCCTTCGTGCGCGACATGGAGAACGACCAGGTAGATTGCGAGATCGTCAAATCGATGAACAAGATCGGCCAGGTGATGGGCAAGTTGACCATCGCCGAGTTCGTCGAAAACGACGCAATCCGTCGCATGCTGCAACAGCTCGGCGTAAACTTCGTCCAGGGCTACGGCATTGCCCGACCACGACCGTTGCAAGAATATGGTCACGCACGGGTTTGCCTCGGCGACATCGATACCGACAGCGAACTGGCCGACAATATCTCCTTGCCAGCCTGAACGCGACATCGGCGTGAATCGCCACATGCCCACTTTCGCCATACCCTGTGATTCGAACACGCCCGGGGTTATAATCGGCGCCCATTGCCCCTGTAGCTCAGCAGGATAGAGCAGCCGCCTCCTAAGCGGCAGGTCGGACGTTCGAATCGTCTCGGGGGCGCCAACTTTCCAGCCCCGAACCGCCATGCCCAGTTCCGATCATGCCCGCCTCGCACACGCTATCAAGCAATGGGCGCGCGAGCTGGGTTTCCAGCAAGCCGGCATCACCGATACCTATCTCGAAGATGCCGAACAAGCATACCAGAGGTGGCTGGCGCGGGGTTTTCACGGCAAGATGGCATTCATGGCCAAGCATGGCGCCAAACGCAGCCGCCCGGCCGAACTGGAACCCGGTACCGTTCGCGTCATCAGCGTGCGCATGAACTACCTGCCCGATTTCGACGACGACCCCGACGCGCGGCTTGGCGACGCCGCCACCGCCTTCATCTCACGCTATGCGCTGGGCCGCGATTACCACAAATTGATGCGCAAGCGCCTGCAAAAGCTGGCGCAACGCATCCAACAGGCTGTTGGCCCATTCGGCTACCGAGCCTTCGTCGATTCCGCACCGGTACTGGAGAAGCCGCTCGCGGCGAAGGCCGGGCTTGGCTGGATCGGCAAGCACACCAATCTGATCAACCGCGATGCCGGCTCGTGGTTCTTTCTCGGCGAACTCTATACCGACCTGCCGCTGCCGATCGACCAGCCGGTTGGCGACCACTGCGGCAGTTGCAATGCCTGCATCGACGTCTGCCCGACACGCGCGATCGTCGCACCTCATCTGCTAGACGCACGGCGCTGTATCTCCTACCTGACCATCGAGTTGAAAGGCAGTATCCCCGAGGTATTTCGCCAAGCGATCGGCAACCGCATCCACGGCTGCGACGACTGCCAGTTGGTATGTCCATGGAACCGTTTTGCGCGGGTCTCGAACGAGGCCGATTTTCTCCCCCGTCACGGACTGGATGCCGCGATCCTGACCGAGCTGTTCGCCTGGGATGAAGCTACGTTTCTGCAACGTACCGAAGGCTCGGCGCTTCGCCGCCTCGGTCACGAACGCTGGTTACGCAACATTGCGGTGGCGCTCGGCAACGCACCGACAACGCCGGATATCCTCGTTGCGTTACACCAACGCCATGATCACCCTTCCCCACTGGTGCGCGAACACGTCGGCTGGGCAATCGCCAGACACCGCAATAACCCGGGTTCGCGATCAGGGGGAACACAATAGCGGGCTGCCGGGCGGGAGAACCCTCGCTTTTGTATCGGCAAACGGGATAGGGGCGGTCAGGATACCTGACTGAACTCCTCCCACACCACCCGGCATGCGAGTCCGCACCGGGCGGTTCGATAAATTGAGGTCATGAGAGACGCGGCACTCCCAGCCGCTCGAAGTAGGCAATCGTCAGCACATGATGCACGGCGGAAAGGCTGTTACGCCACCAGCGGCGGCTCAGTGCCGCCACCCGGGGACTGGCCCCAAGGCGGAGCAGTTCCCGGTAGATGGTCTTGCCGCGGCGCCACTGCTTGAGCTGGAGGACTCGCAAGCGGCGCCGTATCCATTCATCCAGTCTGCGCCAGATGCGTGACGTTTACGCCAGCAGGTCTCGCCCTGCGCCCTCCGCTTCTTGCCGTGGGAGTCCGGTTTCATCGTTGACCGTTCGGGGCCGGACTTCCCGCCCCGCGAAGGCAAGATCTCCCCAGGTAAGAACACACGCCTTCACCGCCACGCTTCCTCCTCACGGTCCTTTCCGCAGTTGCGCAGTTGCGCTTCACTTCGTTCGCTATGGCCAGCTTACGGGAGGGCTTGCGCCTCCAGGAGTACGTCCATGCCGGGCGCACAAAAAAGCCCGCGCGGGAAGCGCGGGCAACGTTGTGGGAGATTACCCCTTGGAGGGACTGATTACAGCTTGTTGCCGTGGCACAGCGTGCAGGTAATCGGTTCACCCTTAGCTACCCTGACGGTACCGTGCTCGCTACGCAATACACGATCGGTCGCGGCACGAGACAACACACTGCCTTGACCGTTCCGGCCATGGCAGGCGCGGCAGGCGTTCTTGTTTCTCTCGGCAAGGTGTTCATGGCCACCATCCGAGAAACGCGTATCGCCAACCGGGTGCATGCCATGTGGGCCATCCAGCGTAATTCCCATGTCCTGATCGTGACAGGTGGAGCATTCGATGATCGGGCCGGCGTGACCTTGTAGATCATTGGCTGCCTTATTGTCATTCGAGAACGGGTTTTTATTCGGCCAGATCGCATGCGTGCTGCCATGGCAGTTTTCACAACTCAGGCCACCATGCCCCTTGCCACTGCCATTGTCGGAACCACTCAAGCGAAACAGATCCTCACTGGACGCAAAACGTGAACTCTTGATGTCCAATTGTTGGATATTGGTTCCACCGCCGTTACTGACATGGTCCGATCTCAGATAGGCCATGTTCAAGCGCAGGCCGTCTGGATTGCCATGGCTGTCGGTCGTGTTGACGATGACATCGTTCAACTGGCCGTTGTTGCGCAAGGTGGCAACCTGCATGACATCACCCACGTGGCAACTCTGACACTTCGGCTCCGTCGCCCAGGAGACACGCTTGTTGAAATTGCCACTGCCGGCGATGTTCGGAAAGTTTTCCGTGAAGTCATCGCCAACTTGGGTCATCTGACCATGGCAATCCTGACAGACCGTGCCGGCTCCCCCCATGGCGCCACGCAGACACTTGGTGCGTTTGCCCGGATGGCAGTTGTAGCAGGTCTCGAACAGCAGACCTTCGACCACGGCCGGGTCACGCTGATCGGGTGGCGGCATGGTCGGGAACAGATTGCCATAGTTGGCCGGATCCGCATTCGGCAGGTTACCGTGGAAGCCATGCATTGCTCGTGACATACTGATGTGTTGAGTCTGTTCCTTGCCGTTGTCATCGTTCGGACCCAACTGGGCGAGATCCAGCGCCGGCGAATAATGGCAGTTGGCGCATACCACATTCGGCGTGCTGCCGTCCGCGTTGGTGCCGTCGTCATTATCGGGTCCGAGGCTGGTGCCGTGCTTGAAGTCATGCAGGCGCAGGATATTGATCTTGGCAGCATTGATGACTTGCTGCTCTGGCGTGGCGCCATTCACGACGGAAGCATCCTCGATGAAATTGACCGACGGATATTTCGCGTTGGCAATGTCGTCACAGGCCAGGGTCTTGACGCTATCCAAGTCACAAACCGGTTGGCTGGCGTGACAGATCGCGCAATCGGCTTCTGATGCCACCGGCGTGACCACGTCGACCGACGCCAGCGCGGCGCCAGCGGCATTCTTCGCCGTCACCCGCATCAGTGGATAGGCGTTGGCACGCCCCGCGTCGTCGATCATGCCGGTCGGGATACCTTCCGCAGTGAAACGCTTGAAGTTTGGCGCGGTGTACCCAAATGGGAAGTTCACGAAGAATGGAAAATCCCGCACGAAGCCATGAAACGGCTGGGGAGCATTGGCGCTGTATGGCGCCACGATACCCGGCATCGCCGCTTGCTCGGCCGCCAGAGCGCCGTTACCCAGATATAACTGTTCGACATCCGGAGCGGGTAACCCAAGATCGGGGTCCAGCGGAAAGCCCGCCAGGACGCCCGTTGGATACAGCTTCTGGTAAGCGAGAAAACCCAAGGTTTCGCCGCTGTTGGTCACATCCCAGAAATTGCTTTTGTAGATACCACTGGCCGGATCGTTCTGATTCGTCGAGGTTACCGAGTTCGTTGCAATCGGCGGCAGCGCCGGATTGGTCGGGTCGATAATATTTGACGGGATGGCTTCATAGGTCAGTGAGATACCATCCGCCGGCGTCATCAATTGCGGTTCGCCACCTTTTCTCAGAACCTGCGCATGCAACACATTATACGGCGGCAGAATACTGAACTGGGTGAAGTCCTGATCAGCGCAGTGCATGCCCAGATCATTGGCCGCCAGCACGGTGAAATTACCGGTGATCGGAGGTGGTGTTCCACCACCGCCACCAGTGGGAGGTGTGGGAGGCGTTCCACCACCACCGGTGGGAGGCGTGGGCGTACCGCCGCCCATGTCGCAATCCCTTGGAGCATGTTTGACATGTCGCTGGCTGCTTCCGTTATCATTGGCGGCACGAATATCACAGGGCACGGATGAAGGATGCTTTACCTTGACCTTCCATTTTCCGTTCTTTTTCGCCTTGACTTGGGCAAGCAGGTCGCCCGTGGCAGCGTTGTAGATACTGACAAGCGCGCGCCTGCCGGCATATTTACCCTTGATCTCGAGTTTTTCGTCCTTGGCCTTCCATTTTGCCGAGCTCACGACCAAGACGTGCTTGGACTGGCGATGATCTCCATGATCACGATGATGTTCACTTTCGTGGCGACGGTGATGCTCACCCTCATGATCATCATCGCCCCAAGCCGCCGACACGGCGAGGAATGAGACCAGTAATATCGGTATGACGGCAAACAAAGACCGCCTACACGAAGCAGTTTCGAATAACATTGAGTCACCCTCCTTCAGGTGGTGGAACTAGCGGGATACACAGAAAGCAGCTTAGTCAGCTACACTTAAATCCTGCTTAAGAAAATCGAGAATACACAGCATGCTCATCACAGTTTTTTCGCATTCTTTTGTATCTACAATCACATAGAGAATTTATTCCATCAGGCACTGTGAGCCAGCGCGCAATCCGAACGGTGGAAATAAAAAACAATACGCGGCGATCTCCAGTTGTATGACCACGGCCAGTCGAATACAGGATATTGACGTGCGTGCCCTTTCGGTCCGAGAGGCCGTGGGCATCGATAATGCACCATGGGAAAACAGGATATGCAGGGGTTGGCGGAAAAACTGAACGCTTTTATCTCTCCGGTTCTGGAGATCATGGCGGTGGCGTTCATTTTCGTCGTCGGCCTGGTGGTTTTCTGGGCCATCGTCGCCTATGTTCTGGATGTCACCCAAACCCATCATGCCGTGCGGCGAAATTATCCCGTCATCGGTCGATTCCGTTATCTGTTCGAACATCTTGGCGAGTTTTTCCGCCAATATTTCTTCGCCATGGATCGCGAGGAACTGCCATTCAACCGCGCGCAGCGCTCCTGGGTGTATCGCGCGGCAAAGAATCTGGGTAATACGGTTGCGTTTGGCTCGACGCGCGATCTGCGCGCGCCGGGTACCGTGTTGTTCGTCAGCACCCCCTTCCCGACCCTGGGGCGCGACGCGGTGCCGCCACGTATGATCACCATCGGCCCGGACTGTCTGGTGCCATACACGACGAATTCCCTGATCAATATCTCGGGCATGAGCTACGGCGCCATCTCGAAGCCAGCCGTGCTGGCACTGTCGCGAGGCGCCGGGCAGGCAGGCATCTGGATGAATACCGGCGAGGGCGGATTAACGCCATGGCATCTGGAGGGTGGCGCGGACATCGTGTTTCAGATCGGCACGGCAAAGAACGGCGTGCGTGACGCCAAGGGCGATCTGGACGATCACAAGTTGTGCGCGATCGCCGCACATGCCCAGGTACGCATGTTCGAACTCAAGATCAGCCAGGGCGCGAAGCCCGGCAAGGGCGGTATCCTGCCGGCGGCAAAGGTCACCGAGGAGATTGCCCGGATCCGGGGCATCGGCGTGGACAAGGATGCTATCAGTCCAAACCGGCATCCCGATATCCGGGACAACAAGGATTTGTTGAACCGGCTTCACCACATCCGCGAGGTCACCGGCAAGCCGGTTGGCTTCAAGGCAGTGCTTGGTCAGGCCGGCTGGCTGGATGCGCTGTTCACGCTGGTCGACCAGCTTGGCCGTGACGAATATGCGCCCGATTTCATCACTGTGGATGGCGCCGAGGGGGGTAGCGGCGCGGCGCCGATGCCATTGATCGACGCAATGGGCCTGCCGTTGCGCGAGGCATTGCCGCTACTCGTCGACAAACTGGTCGAGCATGATCTGCGCGATCGCGTCAAGGTGATCGCATCGGGCAAGCTAATCAACCCAACGGATGTCGCCTGGGCGTTGTGTATCGGTGCCGACTTCATTGCCTCGGCGCGCGGTTTCATGTTCGCGCTGGGCTGCATCCAGGCGTTGCAGTGCAATAAAAACACCTGTCCGACTGGCATCACGACCCACGACCCACGCCTGCAGCAGGGTCTCGACCCCGCCGACAAGGCGGTGCGTGTCGCCAATTATGCGCGCAACATGGTCTACGAGGTGGGCACCATCGCGCATTCCTGTGGGGTACGCTCGCCGCGCGATCTGCGCCGCCAACATGCCCGAGTCGTGCAGGTTGATGGGTGCTCGATACCGTTGGATACGCTCTATCCGCGCCTCGCGTCCCACAACACATCCACCGAAGCCAAGGAGGCGACACCATGAGCCTCGCCACCACGCTACTCGCGATGTCGGCCATGCTCGTCCTCGGCTTGCTCAGCCGGCTGCTCTGCGACCGCCTGCATCTGCCCTATTCGGTGAGCATGCTGTTGATCGGCTTCGTCGGTTCGGAATTCATCGTTGCGATGGGCTACGATACCGGC
>JALSSX010000220.1 GCA_026984055.1 Sedimenticola sp.
CATCTGCCCTATTCGGTGAGCATGCTTGCGATGGGCTACGATACCGGCATTCGCGCCGAGTTGCTCTCGAATATCGTGTTCTATGGCCTGCTGCCGGTGCTGATTGTTGAATCCGCCTTCCACATCGACGCCGCGCGGGCGCTTGGCATCCTGATGTTCTCCCCGTTGCTGAACCTCGGCAAGCCACGGTGGCTGTCATGGCGCGATCGGGGCATTCTCGCTTGGGATGCTCTGCGTGGCGCGGTCACCTTGGCGCTGGCGTTGTCGATTCCGGTCTCGCTCGATTATTGGTGGACGATCCAGTCAATCGCTTTCGGCGTAGTGGCCTTCAGCCTGTTCGCGCAGGCGCCCAGCATGCGTTGGCTGGCTTACGAACCCGGCACTTGATCCACGTCAGCAAAGTGGCAGATCACCTCCCGACAATACTGGACGAAAACCCTCCAGGGCAAGGATACTGGCAATGAAAAAGAGGGAAGAAAAAGGAGGCAACTCATGGCCAAGCTACAGCCAAATCAACATATCCCACAGGTTCATGACTACGAAGTCGGCACACTGCGTTCCGCCTCGCGAGGCCTGCGCAATCGCTCCAGCGACGCCGGCTTGATGCATCGGCTTGACAGCGTATTGCTGTTGATACACGGGCTGAGTCCACGCGAACTCGCGCACTGGTTTGGCGAAAGTGAAAAAACCCTGGAACGCTGGAAAAAACGTTTTCGCGAACAGGGTATCGAGGGTCTGAAGAACATCCGTCATAGTGGCCGGCCACCCAAGTTGTCACCCGAAACCGCGCGCCAAGTCTTCGCAGACCTCGCTCAAGCGCCGATACTCGCCGGTTTTCCGACGCACGAATGGCGTGGCAAACTGCTGCAACAGCATCTGCAATCCTGTTATGGCGTCAGTCTCAGCCTGCGCCAGGCGCAGCGCCTGCTGCATGAATTCCGCAAACAAAGTACATAGCTGAAGTTCCCTGGCGGTATTGCTCATCGTTGTGGAAATGGCCCCACGGCCTCCTTGCGCCTTGCCAGGAATGAGATGGCACGCACGCCAAAATCCGATGTTCGATTGGCCGTGGCTATATCATTACCGCTTGTGTAAAGTCACCAAGTGACGAACAAATCCAGACAGCGTGCGCGCGGCACCCACGCCAACCCGGACAACCGCTATCACCGGCAACACGCCGCGCCCGTGGACGACGGCTGGCCCGGTGACGGGCAACCGCCGCCCGATCCGCGTACCCATGTGCAATCCGAGCATTGCCGCAAGCTCATCAGCTATAACCAATCGCCGGATATTCCCTTCGACCGCTCGATCAATCCCTATCGCGGCTGCGAGCACGGCTGTATCTACTGCTATGCCCGGCCAAGTCATGCCTGGCTGGATCTGTCACCGGGGTTGGATTTCGAGACCCGGCTGTTCTCCAAGCGGAACGCATCCGAGACACTCCTCGCCGAACTGGCAAAGAGCCGCTATCGTCCGGCGCCGATCGCGCTGGGAGTGAACACCGATGCCTATCAGCCGATAGAGAAAAGCGAGTGCGTCACCCGTCGCATTCTGGAGATACTGCGTATACATCGGCACCCTGTCAGCATCATCAGCAAATCTGCGCTGATCGAGCGCGATCTGGATCTGCTCACGGACATGGCCGAACAGCGCCTGCTCAGCTGCGCCATCTCACTGACGACGCTGGACAAATCACTGAGCCAAAACATGGAACCGCGCGCCGCCGCCCCGGCGCGACGCCTGAAAATCATCGCCCGACTCCGGCGAGCCGGCATCCCAGTGACAGTGATGGTCGCGCCGGTGATCCCTGTACTCACCGACAGCGAGCTGGAAATCCTGCTGGCCGCCGCGCGCGATGCCGGAGCCGATAGCGCCCGCTATGTCATGCTGCGTCTGCCTCACGAAGTGAACAGCCTGTTCGATAACTGGCTGCGCCAACACTACCCAGACAAGACCAGGCGCGTGATGAACCGGCTACCGGTGTTAGCCCAAAGCAGTAATGTCCTCTTTGTCCAATTCTAAAATGTCCCCTTTTGGTTTCAGGAGGGGCCCGTGGCAGAGGAGCAGATTACGATGAGTCATAAAGAGGCAGATCGATTG
>JALSSX010000221.1 GCA_026984055.1 Sedimenticola sp.
GTGAAGATATCCTGGATGCACCATTTTGGCGCGGGCGTTGAAGTGTCTGCTCGAAATTGGTGCGTTACTCGCCCGGTATTCGTTTGGAAGAGACGTTATCTCGGCGTAATCGAGGGGAATTCATCGAAGGCAGTGGGTGGCATGATTTTTGCTTCTATACTCGCTGTGAGCTTGTCCTCTTCGCGGTCTGTTGGGTTATTCAAGGTGTTGCAACCATTCATTCCAAACAACCTGAAAATCAAGCAAATCCATTTACCTTGTCAAGGAGTCTCTGATGACTTTCAATAAATCCTTACTGTGCGGTGCGATGCTCGCCCTTGCAAGCGGCGTCGCGATGGCGGATTTCTCCGCCAATGTTGGCTTGACCAGCAATTACGTCTTTCGTGGTCTGACCCAAACTGATAACGGCCCAGCCATTCAAGGCGGATTCGATTACAGTCACGACAGCGGCCTGTATCTCGGCGTCTGGGGATCCAATGTCACCGGATACGGTCCGGACAACTCGATGGAGCTGGATATCTACGGCGGGTGGGGCACCAGTCTTGCGGGTTTCGATATCGACCTGGGTTATCTGCGTTACCAGTATCCAAAGACCGATAACTCGGACAATAACACCGATGAGTTCCACATCGGAGCGAGCCGTGATTTCGGCATGTTGAGTGCCGGCTATACCCTTTACTACAGCCCTGATTTCTTCGGCGCCAACAACGGTTACTATCACGATTTTTTCATCGATGTGCCGCTGCCGGCCGAGTTCAGCTTCGGTGCGCACTATGGCCTGACCCGTGTCGACGATGGCGATGATTATGACGATTACAGTCTGTCCGTGTCGCGCTCCTTCGGCGGTTTCGACCTGTCCGCCGGTTACACGAATACCGTCGACCTGGAAGGTGGCAACGATGACAACTGGATGTTCACGGTTGGCAAATCCTTCTGATCCGAAGTTGTTCCGGCACGCCTCGCGCGGGCCTCTATTAGGAGAAAATCTATGAAAATCGTTTCAGCAATTATCAAGCCGTTCAAGCTGGATGATGTCCGTCAGGCATTGTCCGAGGTTGGCGTATCCGGCATCACGGTTTCCGAGGTCAAGGGCTTTGGTCGTCAGAAAGGCCACACCGAGCTGTATCGCGGCGCGGAATACGTAGTCGATTTCCTGCCGAAGATGAAACTGGAGGTGGCGGTTGCCGCAGACAAGCTCGATAGCGTGCTGGACGCGATTACCGAGTCGGCGAAGACCGGCAAGATCGGCGACGGCAAGATCTTCGTCACCGATTTGGAACAGGTCATTCGAATCCGTACCGGTGAGACTGGCGTCGATGCGTTGTAGTCTGGTCGTTGTCACCGAAACAATAAACTCAGGAGAACTCTAGATGCTGTTGAAGAAACTCAATCGCGCCATGGCGGGTGTGTTCGCCCTGGCGCTGGCCGCGCCGTCTGTCGCGCTGGCCGAAGACAAACTCAGCTCCGGCGATACCGCTTGGATGCTGGCGGCTACCGTGCTCGTTCTGTTCATGACCATCCCCGGCCTGTCGTTGTTCTACGCAGGCATGGTGCGCGCGAAGAACGGTCTGTCGGTGATGATGCAGTGTTTCGCGATTACCGCAATGATGACCATTCTGTGGGCCATCGCCGGTTACAGTATCGCCTTTGGTGGCGAGGGCGAGTACTGGGGCGGCCTGAGCAAGCTGTTCCTCGCCGGCGTTGGCGTTGATAGCCTGAGTGGCACCATTCCGGAGACCGTGTTCATGGTCTTCCAGATGACCTTCGCGATCATCACCCCGGCGCTGATCGTCGGCGCCTTTGCCGAGCGCATGAAGTTCTCGGCGATGCTGGTGTTCATGGCCATCTGGCTGCTAGTCGTGTATGCGCCTATCGCCCATTGGGTATGGGGTGACGGCGGCTGGCTCGGCGGTAAGGGCATCCTGGATTTCGCCGGCGGTACCGTCGTGCATATCAATGCTGGTATCGCGGGTCTTGTCGCGGCCTTGGTGATGGGGCGCCGCAAGGGCTATCCGGGTACGCCGATGATGCCGCACAACCTGATGTTCACCGTGGTTGGCGCGGGTATGCTGTGGGTTGGCTGGTTCGGCTTCAACGCGGGTAGCGAGCTGGCGGCCGACGGCGTTGCCGGCATGGCGATGGCGGTCACCCAGATCGCCACCGCGGCGGCGGCGTTGACCTGGATGTTCGCGGAATGGATCGCGCACGGCAAGCCCAGCGTGTTGGGCATCGCTTCCGGCGCGGTCGCCGGTCTGGTTGCGATCACGCCGGCTTCCGGTGCGGTTGGCCCGATGGGCGCGATCGCGGTTGGCGCGGCGTCTGGCCTGGGTTGCTTCATCGCGGCGGTCAAGCTGAAGAAGATGTTCGGCTACGACGATTCGCTGGATGCGTTCGGCGTGCATGGCGTCGGCGGTATCATCGGCGCATTGCTGACCGGTGTGTTCTGCGCGCCCAGTCTTGGCGGCGCGGGCTTTGGCGACGGCATCTCTTCCATTGCCGGTCAGGTCAGCGTCCAGGCGTTGGGCATAGGCGCAACTTTGGTCTACACCGGTGTCGTCACCTTCATCATCCTGAAGGTACTGGATCTGGTGATGGGTCTGCGGGTAACCGAGGAGCAGGAATCCGAGGGTTTGGATCTGGCCCTGCACGACGAGCGGGCGTATATTCTGTAAGTCGTTGCCTCTGTTCGGATACTACATGTTTCCGAACGCTGGTGAAGAAAAGGGGCGCCCGTGGGCGCCCCTTTTCTTGTTACGCGGAAAGTATGGCCGTGGATGGTCGAACGTCGGAACCGATTGATCCGGTAGTCTTTAGCCTGGATTTCTCACCCGTTCACGACTGCGACCGCCCAATACGGCGTGCTGACTGGCGTTCACTCGGTCGCGAACGCCAGCCATTACACCACCTTGAGCGGCCTCGCTACGCGACCCGGTGAGAAATCCGCGTTAGCAGGCCGTTGCGGCATGGGGCTTCAGTCCGATGGCAAGGGTGGTTCAGTGCACCGAGCATTGTGTCGCCGCAGTCGTCGGATTGACGTTCGCCCACACGCGTGTCGAGGTCGATGATCCGGCCCAAATGCTCAACCTGGTTCGATCTCCTTTAGATGCCGGCTGACCGCCAACCAGGCGCCGAGCAGCCCGAGCAGGCCGCTGATGCCAAGTAATGCGCCGAACTCCTCCAGGCTCAGCGCGGAAAAGCGCAACTTGTATTCGTACAATCCGGCGAGTTGTTCCAGTGGATCGGCGATCAGGATCAGGGACACGGTGAGTAGCCACCAGGCGATGACGCCGCCGAACAGGCCATACCACAGGCCGGTGTATAGGAACGGTCGACGGATGAAGGCGTCGGTGGCGCCGATCAGCTTGCTGACCCGGATTTCCTCGCCACGGTTCTGGATCTCCAAGCGGATGGTATTGCCGATGGTCAGGAGCACCGCCAGGCCAAGCAAGGCGCCAAGTACCCAGACGCCGCGTTCCAGCAGCCGGCTGATTGCGCGCAGGCGATCCAGCCAGGCCAGGTCCAGTTGCACTTCGTCGACTTCGGCAAGGTGGCGGAGATGCGTGGCGAGTTGCTCGACCGGGGCATCGTGCGTGGGATGCGCGATCAGTACCGCCGGGAGCGGGTTCTCCGGTAGCATCTTCAGTGCCTCGCCGAAGCCGCTGAGCTGGCGGAATTCCGCCAATGCCTCGTCGCGGGTGATGGTCCTGACGCTATCGATGCCTGGCATCGCCAGCAAGCGGTCGCGCAGGATCGGCAGGCCTTCATCGGGCACGCTGGGGTCGATGAATAGCGACAGGCTGGCACCGGTATTCCAGTCGCTGCCGAGGCGTTCCAGATCGTTGGCGAACAGATGCAATGCCAGCGGCAGGGCCAATGTGATGCCGATCACCGCCGAGGTGGTCAGCGTCGCCAGTGGGGCTTGCGCCAGCCGGCCGAGCGCGGCCAGCGCGGTTCGCGCCTGGCGTTTCAGCCAGTCGCGCGGACCGGAACGGCGAGTCGGCCGGGAAGTCGGTTCATGCATGCCGCTGCTCCGTCACGGTGTCGTACACCATCCTGCCTTGCTCCAGCACCAGGACGCGTTTGTCCAATGTCGAGATCAGCTCAATGTCATGGCTGGCGATCAGTACGCTGACGCCGACCTGGTTGAATTGTTCGAACAATAGCATGATGTCGCGCGATAACTGCGGGTCGAGGTTGCCAGTCGGCTCGTCGGCGAGTATCAGCGGGGGCCGACCGACCACCGCGCGGGCGATGCCAACGCGTTGCTGTTCGCCGCCGGACAGGGTTACCGGCGCGGCCTTCTCCTTGTGCAGTAGACCGGTCTTGTCCAGCGCGGCCCGTACCCGCTTGCCGATTTCGCGGTAGCCGACACCCTGAATCACTAGTGGCAGGGCCACGTTATCGAACACGTTGCGGTCGAACAGCAACCGGTTGTCTTGGAATATCATGCCGATCTCGCGTCGGTGCCAAGGGGTCTGGCGCTGGCCGAGGCGATTCAGATTACGCGATAAGACGCGCAATTGGCCGGAACTGGGGCGTTCCAGCAGACCGATCAGCTTCAGCAGGGTGCTCTTGCCGGCGCCGGAATGGCCAGTCAGAAAGGCCATCTCGCCGGTGGTCAATGTCAGGTCGACATGACTCAGGCCGGCGTGGCCGCCAGGGTAGTATTTGCTGACGTTGTCGAAATGGATGATGCCCGTGTCGTCGCGCGCTCGCTCCTTTTCTCGTTTCAGGTCGGCGGCGAGACGTTGTTTGGCGGCGGAGACGCTTTTCATATGCCTTGACTATGGTGATGCGGGCGGTGGAGGAGACCAGATCAGGTGGACTGGCTGTCTTCATCATCGAGCAACGCGCCGATGAACTCGTCGGTGTCGAACTCGCGTAGATCCTCGATGCTCTCGCCGACGCCGATGAAGCGGATCGGTGTCTTAAGCTTCTCGGCGATGGCGAACACGATGCCGCCCTTCGCCGTGCCGTCCAGCTTGGTCAGTGTGATACCCGTCAGCGGGATCGCCTGATCGAACTGGGTGGCTTGGTTCAGCGCATTCTGGCCGGTGGTGGCGTCGACTACCAGCATCACCTCGTGTGGTGCGTTGGGGTCGATCTTCTTCATTACCCGGGCGATCTTCGCCAGCTCCTCCATCAGGTTGGACTGGGTATGCAGACGCCCGGCTGTGTCGGCGATCAGCACGTCGGTGCCGCGCGCGGTGGCGGCCTGCAGGGCGTCGAAGATCACCGAGGCCGAATCCGCGCCGCCGTGCTGGGCGATCACCGGGATGTCGTTGCGCTTGCCCCAGGTCTGTAATTGTTCGACTGCCGCCGCGCGGAAGGTATCACCGGCGGCGAGCATCACCGAATTGCCTTCCGCCTGGAGCTTGTGCGCCAGCTTGCCGATCGTCGTTGTCTTGCCGGCGCCGTTGACGCCAACCATCAGAATCACCTGTGGCTTGCCAGCGGCTGGTTCGCGTGGCGGTGCATCGCCGGCCTCGGCGAGGATCGCGGCGAGCTGTCTGCGCAGCGCCTGCGTCAGCGCTTGCGGGTCGGCGAGTTCCTTGCGCCTCATGCTGGCGGTCAGTTCGTCGATAATGCGCAGGGTCGCATCCATGCCGATGTCGGCGGTCAGCAGCAGGGTTTCCAGATCGTCGAGCAGATCGGTGTCGATCTGTTTGCGTCCGCGAACCAGATTGCCCAGCCCGGCGGTCAGGTTCTCGCGGGTGCGCGACAGGCGCGATTTCAACCCGCCGAGCAGGCCGGGTTTGTCCTTGGGGCGGGTGTCTTCCTTCTTCTTGCGTTTACCGAAACCGAACATCGTTGATCCTGAAATATGATATCGAGCGAGGAACTCCACGGCGGCGCGGCTTGTCACAGCGCGCACTTGCCGTATAGTCACGGCCAGCCAAATGTCGGTATTGTCGCATGCGCACCGAGGCCTCCTGGCGGCGTCGTTCGTTTCCGCGCCTTGCCAGGAAGCAAATGGCGTGTGCGCCCAAGGTCGATGTTCGACCGGCCGCGACGCTATCACCGTCGCGGTCGCGGCCCGCCGTGGAACAGCGGCGACTATACCATAAGCCAGAACTACTTTAGGATCCTCTAATGAAAAGCGTTTGTCTGCTCGCCGTTTGCCTGTGGAGCACTTTCGTTCATGCGACGCCAAAGGTGCATGAATACCAGCTCGACAACGGCATGAAAGTGTTGGTGAAGGAAGACCACCGCGCGCCGATCGCGGTTTCCCAGGTGTGGTACAAGATTGGCGCCAGTTACGAAACGCCGGGCATCACTGGCTTGTCGCACTGGCTGGAACACATGATGTTCAAGGGCACGGAGACGCATGGACCGAACGCTTTCTCGCGCATCATCGCGGCGCTCGGTGGTAGCGAGAACGCCTTTACCGGTCGTGACTATACTGCGTATTTCGAGACCCTGTCGAAGGATCATCTGAGGACTGCCTTCGCGCTGGAAGCTGATCGCATGGCAAACCTGCGCATTCTGCCGGAGGAGGCGAAGAAGGAATTGGAAGTGGTCAAGGAGGAACGCCGTTGGCGCACCGACGATAAGCCCACCGCGCGGACCCAGGAGGAGTTCAACGCAGTTGCCTACCGCGAACTGCCGTACCGTAATCCGGTGATTGGTTGGATGAATGATCTGGAACACCTGACGGTCGCCGACTTGAAGGATTGGTATGCCAAATGGTATGCGCCGAACAACGCCACCCTGGTAGTGGTCGGCGATGTCGAGCCGGACGCGGTGTTCGCGCTGGCCAGCGCGACCTTTGGCCGGGTTGCCGCGCGCGAAACGGGCCGACCGAAGCCTGCCGCCGAACCCAGGCAGCTGGGCGAGACTCGCGTGAAGGTGCGCCTGCCGGCGAAACAGCCCTATCTGATCATGGGCTTCAAGACGCCGTCGCTGAGGACCGCCGATACGCCGGCCGACGCCTACGCGCTGGAGATGCTGGCGCACATCCTTGCCGGCGGCGACAGCGCTCGATTGTCGCGCCAACTGGTGCGCGGCAGCGAGATCGCCGCCGAGGCTGATGCCGACTACGGCTTGTATGATCGCCTGGCGGGCATGCTGACGCTGGACGGTACGCCGACCGATGGTCATGGTCTCGACGATCTGGAACAGGCATTGCTGGGCCAGGTCCGGGCGTTGATCGAGACCCCGGTCAGCGAGACCGAGCTGGAGCATGTTCGCGTCCAATTGATCGCTGGCAAGGTTTACGAGTTGGATTCGGTATTCTACCAAGCGATGCAGCTTGGTATGTTGGAGACGGTCGGTCTCGGCTGGAGGCGCGCCGACGAATACATCCAGGCGATGAAGTCGGTTACCGCCGAACAGGTGCGCGCCGTCGCGAAACGCTATCTAACCCACGACAATCTGACCATATCCCGGCTGGAACCGTTGCCATTGAAGCCGGGTCAGCGTATCAATACCGGTAAGCCGGGGGGCGCCCATGTTCGCTAGAAATCTGATCGTATTGGCCTGTGCATTGCTTTATGGCGGCCTGGCGAGCGCCGCGCCCAAGGTACAAGGCTGGCATACCGAGAACGGCGCGAAGGTGCTGTTCGTCGAAACCCGGCAACTGCCGATGTTCGATGTGCGCGTGGTGTTCGACGCCGGCGGCGCGCGCGATGGTGATGCCTTCGGCTTGGCGGCGTTGACCAACGAGCTGCTCAGCCAAGGCGCCGGCAACTGGGACGCGGACCAACTGGCCGAGCGCCTCGATGCGGTCGGTGCACGATTCGGCAGTGGCGTGAATCGCGACATGGCATGGTTGTCGGTGCGCGCGCTGATCGAGCCGAAGGCGCGTGATACCGCCATCGAGACCCTTGCGGCGATGCTCGCTGAGCCACGCTTCGGCAAGGCTGCTTTTCAACGTACTCTGCGACACAAACTGATCGCCGAGCGCCAGAAACTGCAATCGGCCGGCAAGGTCGCCAGTCGGGCCTTCTATCATGCTGTCTATGGCGATCATCCCTACGCGCATGATCCGGAAGGCGTCGCCGCGACCCTCGAAAAGCTTACGCCGGCTCAGGCGCGCGCCTTCCACCGACGCTATTATGTCGGCGCGAATGCGCTGGTCGTCATCGCCGGCGCGTTGGACCGTCCGCGGGCGGAGCACATTGCCGAACGTCTGGTTGAGCGTCTGCCCGGTGGCGAACCGGCCACGCCGTTGCCGGCGGTGGGTCCGCTAGTCCGGATTTCTCACCGGCCTTCTACTGCGGCGGCCCAATCGCACGCCCTGACTGGCGTTCGCTCGGTCAGGATGCTCGACGTAGTGTCGGCTACACCTGCGCGTCCCTCGGTCGCGAACGCCAGCCATGCCGCACCATTGAACCACCTTGCAACGAACGCCGGTGAGAAATCCGGACTAGCGAAACGCGATCTGACGCGCATCGTCTTCCCGTCCAGTCAGACTCATCTGCTGATCGGCCAGCTCGGTATGAAGCGCGGCGAGCCGGACTACTTCCCCCTGTATGTCGGTAACCATATCCTCGGCGGTGGCGGATTGGTATCACTGTTGTCCGAAGAGGTACGTGAGAAGCGCGGCCTGGCCTATGGCGCCTATAGCTACTTCGCGCCGCTGCGCCAGACCGGCCCGTTCATCGCTGGCGCGTCGACGAAGAACGCCCAGGCGCGCGAGGCGCTGCGGGTCATGCGCGATACCATCCGCACCTTCATCGAAAACGGCCCGACGGATGCGCAACTGAAGGCCGCGAAGCAGAATCTCATCGGTGGCTTTCCGCGCAAGATCGCCAGCAATCGTAAGCTCAGCGAGTACTTGGCGATGATGGGATTCTACGATTATCCGTTGGATTACCTGGATACCTTCGCCACGATCATCGGGGCGGTGACGCGCGAGCGGATCCACGCGGCGTTCAAGCGGCGTTTCGATGTGGACCACTTTGTCACCGTCGAGGTCGGGGGCAAGCGGAAAGATGGCGGCTAGACGCGCGCGCGGAGGCCAGGTTCGCATCATTGGTGGCGATTGGCGCGGGCGCAAACTGCCGGTGCTCGATGCCCCCGGCCTGCGTCCGACCGGCGACCGCGTGCGCGAGACCCTGTTCAATTGGCTGCAATTTCGGATTCCTGGGGCGCGCGTGTTGGATCTGTTCGCCGGTAGCGGCGCGCTGGGCTTCGAGGCGGCCTCGCGCGGCGCGTGCGAGGTGTTCATGCTGGAACGTGACGCGCGCATCGCCAACCAATTGCGCGAGAATGCCGAACGGCTCGGCGCGGATGCCGTGCGGGTCCAGAATCGTGATGCGCTTCAATGGCTTGAGTGCGCCAAAACCTCGTTCGATGTGATCTTTCTCGATCCGCCCTTCGATGCTGGACTCTTGACTCAAGTCATCGAAAGCGTGCGCGATAACGGCATAATCGCACCCGCTGGTTGCTTGTATTTCGAGTTCGATGCCAAGCGGGAACCGCTGGCGGTGGAGCAGGGCTGGCGCGTGCTGAAGCGGAAAATGGTCGGGCAGGTGGGCTTTGGCCTGCTGGAACCCGTGGCGTCCGCGGGGTGATAATCCTGGCCGACCGTTGTACAGTGGCGGTTGGCTCTATCAGTCGACGAGGTGAATATGGCAACAGCAGTCTATCCGGGCACTTTCGATCCGATCACCAACGGTCATGCGGATATCATCCAGCGCGCCGCGCGGCTGTTCGATAGGGTGATCGTCGCGGTGGCCGATAGCGTGTCCAAGACGCCGGTGTTTCCGGCGGAGGATCGCGTCCTGCTGGCGAGGGCGGCGGTCGGTGGTCTTGAGAACGTCGAGGTGCTGCGTTTCGACAGTCTGCTGGTGGATTTCGCCGTGGAGAACGAGGCCCAGGTGATTCTGCGCGGCTTGCGCGCGGTGTCCGATTTCGACTACGAATTCCAGCTTGCTGGCATGAACCGGCATCTGGCGCCCGAGATCGAAACCTTGTTCCTGACGCCGACCGAGAAATTTGCCTATATCTCTTCCAGCTTGGTGCGCGAGATTGCCAGTCACGGA
>JALSSX010000222.1 GCA_026984055.1 Sedimenticola sp.
GAAGCAAGCCGACTATATCAATACCGGCGCTTGGTCGAAGAAGGCGATCGCCGAGGCGAAACGTTATGCCGAGGTGAATATCGCCGCGACCACCGAGGCCGCCAATTTCAGCCGCGCGCCCGAACAGAACGAGCTGAAACTGAACGCCGATGCCGCTTATGTGCATTACACGCCGAACGAAACCATCGGCGGCGTGGCGTTTCCATATGTTCCGGAAACCCAGGAAGTTCCGTTGGTTGCGGACATGTCATCTGCCATTTTATCACGTCCAGTCGATGTTTCGAAGTATGCTGTCATCTATGCCGGCGCGCAGAAGAACATTGGCCCGGCCGGGCTGACCATCGTCATCGTGCGCAAGGATCTGATCGGCAAGGCGCGCGCCGACATGCCGGCGATGTTCGACTACAAGACCCATGCTGATAACGGTTCGATGTATAACACCCCGCCGACCTATGCCTGGTACCTCAGTGGCTTGGTGTTCCAGTGGCTGAAGGAACTCGGTGGGCTGGATGCCATGGCGGTGATCAACGAACGCAAGGCGGAATTACTGTATGACGCCATCGATGCCTCGGATTTTTACGCCAACCCGGTGGCAATCGAATCACGCTCGTGGATGAACGTACCGTTCACCCTGGCCGATCCCGAACTGGATGGCGCCTTTCTTGCCGAGGCGAAGGAGGCCGGCCTGTTGACGCTGAAGGGGCACCGTTCGGTCGGAGGCATGCGCGCCAGCATCTACAACGCGATGCCAGAGGCCGGTGTTCAAGCGCTGGTGGATTTCATGAAGCAGTTCGAAAAACAGCACGGTTGAGGCGAGATTCGATGTACAAGATATTGACTTTGAACAACATCTCGGTGGCTGGTTTGGACAGGCTGCCACGTGAGCGATATGAGATCGCCTCGGAGATCACCCGCCCGGATGCGATTCTGGTGCGGTCGTCGAAGATGCACGATATGGAGATCCCGGATTCACTAAAGGCGGTAGGTCGGGCTGGCGCTGGGGTCAACAACATCCCGGTCGACAAGATGACTGAAAAGGGCGTGGTGGTATTCAATGCGCCTGGCGCGAACGCCAACGCGGTGAAGGAACTGGTCATCGCCGGCATGTTGATGGCGGTGCGTAACCTGGGTCCGGCATGGGATTTCGCGCGCGCCCTGGAAGGCGACGACGCGACCATCCACAAGGCTGTCGAGGCGGGCAAGAAAAACTTCGTTGGCTTCGAATTGCCGGGACGCACCCTAGGCGTGATCGGCCTTGGCGCCATTGGCGTGAAGGTCGCGAACGCCGCGCGCGGTCTGGGCATGCGGGTCATCGGCTACGATCCTACCATCACGGTGAAGTCTGCCTGGCAACTGGAATCCGGCGTGCGACAGGCGTTGAGCGTCGATGATCTGCTGGCCAAGGCGGATTTCGTCAGTTTCCATGTGCCGCTGGTCGAATCGACCCGAGGCATGATCAACGCCGAGCGTCTGAAGTTGATGAAGGCCGGCTCGGTATTGCTGAATTTCGCCCGAGACGGCATCCTCGACGATACCGCCGTGGTCGCCTCGCTGGAGACGGGACATACCTATGCCTATGTCTGCGATTTCCCGAGTAACCTATTGAAGAATCATCCGCGCTGCATCACGCTGCCGCATCTAGGCGCGTCAACGAAAGAGGCCGAGGAGAACTGCGCGATCATGGTCGCCGACGAGGTGCGTGACTACCTGGAAGACGGCAATATCGCCAACTCGGTGAACTTTCCGGAGATCAACCTGCCGCGATCCTCGGGGCAACACCGCATCGCCGTGGTGAACAACAATGTACCGAACATGGTCGGGCAGATTACTACGTCGCTGGCGGAATCCGAGCTAAACATCGTCGATATGGTGAACAAATCCCGCGACGACATTGCCGTGACCCTGTTGGATGTCGCGCGCGCGCCAACCGATGGCACGCTAAACCGCCTACGCGCGATCGATGGCGTGCTGTCGGTGCGCTGCCTGGGCTGCGGAGAATAGGCCGGACACATGGTCGACGAGGACAAACTCGCCGGGGTTCGCCAGCGTATTGATGCGCTGGATGAACAGATCCAGGAGCTGATCTCGCGGCGTGCGGAGGCCGCGCAAGAGGTCGCGCGGGTCAAGCTGAAGGAGGATCCAGACGCGCATTTCTATCGTCCGGAACGCGAGGCCGAGGTGCTTTCGCAAGTCATGGAACGCAATCGCGGTCCGCTTTCCGACGAGGTCATGGCGCGTTTGTTCCGTGAGATCATGTCCGCCTGCCTGGCGTTGGAACAGCCGCTCAGCATCGGCTTCCTCGGTCCCGAGGGTACTTTCACCCAGGCCGCCGCGTTGAAGCATTTCGGACATGCGGTGGAAACCGTGTCGCTGGGTTCCATCCCGGACGTGTTCCGCGAGGTGGAATCCGGTGGATGTCACTATGGCGTGGTGCCGGTGGAGAATTCCACCGAGGGCGTCATCAGCCATACGCTGGACATGTTCATGAGCTCGCCGTTGAGTATCTGCGGCGAGGTGACCCTGCGCATCAATCACAATCTACTGGGCATTGGCGGCGGTCTAGGCGCGATCGACAAGGTGTATTCGCATCAGCAGTCACTGGCCCAGTGTCGCGGCTGGCTGGATACCAACCTGGCGCATGCGGAACGCATCGCGGTCGGTAGCAACGCCGAAGCAGCCAGGCTGGCGCGCGAGGATCCGCGCGCCGCCGCCATCGCCAGCGAGACCGCCGGTGAGATCTACGGCCTGCGCATCCTCGCGGAGAAGATCGAGGACGAACCGTGTAACACCACGCGTTTCCTGATCATCGGCAGGCAGGATGTGCCTCCGAGCGGCAACGACAAAACCAGCCTGCTGCTCGCCACGCGCAACGAAGCCGGCGGCTTGCACCGCTTGTTGACACCGTTCGCGGTGCATGGCATCAGCATGTCGCGCATCGAATCCCGGCCATCGCGTCAAGGCGTCTGGGACTACGTGTTCTTCGTCGATATCGAAGGGCACCAGCAGGACGAGGAACTGGCCGCCGTGTTGCGAGAACTTTCACAGGAGAGCCGCATGTGCAAGGTATTGGGTTCGTACCCTAAGTCGGTGCTCTGAAAGCTTTTTTCTTTTCCATGGCGTCTGTCGAGATTCCGCGATTCCGCGCGAGTGTTTCGGTACCGGTGGTTTCGACCATAGGCGCTGCCACCTTGTATCGAGATGCCAGCGTGTGGGACAACCTGTGAGAGATCGAGGCTTTCGATCCAGACAATTTTTCGCACCTGCAGCGGGTCTATCGGCTACGCATGGTCGTTTTGTGGACCATCGTTCCCATCTTGGGCTCGATAGGGGTCGTACTGGCCGCGCGTTTTATCTTCCATGCTGAAATGCATCTGCCGTTGGGCCTGACGTTTGCGGTGCTGATTCCGCTGTTGCTGGCACCGGGTATCAACTGGTACCTGGTCAGCCTGTTGATCCGATCGCGGCGCCTCGAATCCGCGATGTGTGAACTGGCCACTTACGATCATCTGACCGGTCTGTTGAACCGGCGGGCTTTTTTGCAACGCGCCGAGGCTGCCTTGCGTGAAACGTGGGCCGCCGCCAGGAAATTCGCGGTGACGGTGGTGGATCTGGATGATTTCAAGCGCATCAATGACGGTTGGGGGCATGCTTGTGGCGACGATGTATTGCGTGTTTTCGGTCGAATCGCCCGTGTCCTGGCAGGTGTGCCCGGTGGTCGCATGGGCGGCGAAGAGTTCTGGTTCGTTTTGCCCGGTTGTGGTGAAGAGGAGGCCGCCGTCTTTGCCCGGCGCTTGCATCGGGCCATCGATCGCAGCCCGCCTTGCTGCGAGGGCGCCTTGTCTGACTGGAGCGCCAGTGTCGGCATCGCGGTGATGCCTGAAGGCTACGATGGTACGTTGGAACAACTGTTTCGTCGCGCCGATCAGGCAATGTACCAAGCCAAGCGGAGCGGCAAGAACCGGACGGTGGTGTATTCCGAACAAGTGCCTGTCTGAGCACGCGTGGGGAATGGCCGCAACCACGGTAAAATCCGACATTCATCCATATCCCGGAGATTCCGATGCTGGAAACACTGTTCGAAAGCCTGCTGTGGAAAAGCCGCCTGGTCGTGCTGGTTGCGGTGATCTTCAGCATGGCGGCGGCATTGGTGATGTTTTTCATCGCGACGGTGGATGCCTGGGTGATGATCGTGCATGTCATCGATTACGCCTCGCCGGCGCTGAGTATCGCGGAACGCGGCACGATGCGCGCCGAGGCGGTCACCCATGTTGTTGAGATCGTCGATGGTTATCTGCTCGGCGCGGTGCTGCTGATCTTCAGTCTCGGACTGTATGAGTTGTTCATCAGCAAGATCGATCAGGCGGCGGGGGACGACACGGCTTCCAAGATATTGCTGATCCGCAATCTGGATGATCTGAAGAATCGCTTGGCGAAGGTGATCCTGATGATTCTGGTGGTGCGCTTCTTCGAGTCGGCGCTGGGCATCCATTTCGATTCCGCGATGAATCTGTTGTTGCTGGCTGGCGGCATCGCGTTGATCGGCCTGGCGCTGTACCTGTCGCATATGGGCGAGCGCCCTCATTGAAATCGGGCTGAAGCATTGCATTGCCACGGCATTGACCTATCATGCGAGAAAACACCAGCGCGCTGGCGGGCATGGCCGACGAGGAAGAAGGATAGCGCGTGCCTCACCCGAGAAAGCGATCGAACCACGGGCCGTTCTCAGTGGCGGCATGGCGCTGTTTCCATCATGATCGTTAACCCTGAGCGGATGATTTCGTATCGATGAACACGACCTTCAGCATCGCCCCCGGCATCGGTGGCCTGACGCCCTATGTACCCGGCAAGCCAGTCTCCGAGCTGGAGCGCGAGCTGGGCATCCGTGATTCGGTCAAGCTGGCCTCCAACGAGAACCCGCTGGGTCCCAGCCCGATGGTGACCGCGGCGCTGAGTCGGGCGCTCGGCGAGCTTTCGCGCTATCCCGATGGCGGTGGTTTTGGGTTACGCGCGCGGCTCGCTGGGCGGCATGCCATCGACGCCGATCGCATCACCCTCGGCAATGGCTCGAACGATGTGCTCGATATGATCGCGCGGGTATTCCTGTGGCCGGGACGCGAGGCACTGATATCGGAACATGCCTTCGCGGTCTACCCGATCAGCAGCCAGGCGGTCGGCGCGACGATACGCATCGCCCCGGCACGCGATTTCGCTCATGACCTGGGCGCGATGCGCGCACGGGTCGGTGACGATACCGGCGTGGTGTTCATCGCCAATCCGAACAACCCGACCGGCACTTGGCTGCGGCGGGGCGAGCTGCATAACTTCCTCGTCGACCTGCCGGCGCGTGTCATCGCAGTGGTCGACGAGGCGTATATCGAATATGTCGACGAACCAGACTATCCGGATGCCGCCGAATGGCTTGACGAGCTGCCGAATCTGATCGTCACGCGTACCTTTTCGAAGGCTTGGGGGCTGGCCGGATTGCGCATCGGCTATGCTTTGTCGTCGCCGCTGATCGCCGATCTGTTGAACCGCGTGCGTCAGCCTTTCAACGTCAACCTGCCGGCGTTGCTCGCCGCCGAGACCGCGCTGGACGACGAGTCGCACATGCGCGAGGGGCTGCGTTTCAACCGCTGTGGCATGCGTCAGATCGTCGATGGCGTGACCGCGCTCGGCCTGGAGTACATTCCGTCGGTCGGCAACTTCGTATGTGTTGATGTCGGTCGGGACGCCGCCGAGGTCGACCAGGCCTTGCTGCGTGAAGGCGTCATCACGCGGCCGGTGGCGAACTATGGCCTACCACGTCATCTGCGCGTCTCCATCGGCCTGCCGGAAGAGAACGCGCGCTTTCTCGATGTCCTGAACAAGGTGTTGGCGTCATGATCCGGCGACTCGCGGTGATCGGCGTCGGCTTGATCGGTGGTTCGCTGGCGCGGGCATTGCGCGCCGAGGACGCGGTTGGCGAGGTGGTTGGCTGCGGGCGTGGCGTCGAGAATCTGGAGACCGCGATGCGACTCGGCATCATCGACCATTACACCCATAATATCGGCGCGGCGGTCGAGGGCGCTGACATGGTGTTTCTCGCCGTGCCGCTGGGCGCGATGCGCGACGTGTTTCAGGCCATGTGCGGTCGCCTGGCGAGCGATGCGGTGGTCACCGACGGTGGCAGCGTGAAGGGCAGCGTGGTGCGCGACTGCAAGGCGGTGTTCGGTGACATACCCGCATGGTTTGTGCCCGGCCACCCGATCGCCGGCACCGAGAACAGCGGCGCCGAGGCCGCCTTTGCCGAGCTGTACCGCCGGCGCCGCGTGATCCTGACGCCGCTGCCGGAGACCGCGCCAGCGGCGTTGGGCCGGGTCGAGGCGATGTGGCAACTGTGCGGCGCGGATATCGTCGAGATGAGTGTCGCGCATCACGACGAGGTGCTCGCCGCGACCTCGCATCTGCCGCATATGCTCGCCTATACGCTGGTCGACAGCCTGGCGCGCATGAAGGAGAACGATGAGATCTTCCGCTACGCCGCTGGCGGCTTTCGCGATTTCACCCGCATCGCCTCGTCCAACCCGGTGATGTGGCGTGACATCTGCATCGCCAACAGCGACGCGATCGGCGGCATGCTGGAGGCCTTTGCCAACGAACTGACCGAACTTTCCGATACCTTGAGGCGTGGCGACAGCGATCATCTGTTGAAGATCTTCAGCCGCGCCAAGGCGGCGCGCGACCGCTTCGTCGATGGGGTGGAAGCTTGATGCAATACCGCAAGCTTGGCAATACCGATCTGCGAGTCAGCCTGATCGCGCTGGGCACCATGACCTGGGGCGTGCAGAACAGCGAGGCGGAAGCCTTCGAACAACTCGATTACGCCCTGAGCCAGGGTGTCAACCTGATCGACACCGCCGAGCTGTACGCCATCCCGCCGACCGCCGAGACCTTTGGCAAGACCGAGACCATCATCGGAAATTGGCTGAAGCGTGGCGCTCGGCGTAACGACATCTTGCTGGCGAGCAAGGTGGCCGGCAACAGCGAAGGTTGGGTCGACTACATTCGTGGTGGCCCGCGCCTGAACCGGAAACAGATGACCGAGGCGCTGCATGCCAGCCTGGGCCGTCTGCGAACCGACTGGTTGGATCTGTACCAGATCCACTGGCCAGCGCGCAACGCCAACTACTTCGGCAGGCTCGGGTTCAGCGAACTGGCCGACGAGGAAGTCGAATCCATCGACGAGACCCTTGGCGTGCTACACGACTTCGTGCGTGACGGGCTGGTGAGGCATATCGGCATCTCCAACGAGACGCCCTGGGGCCTCATGCGGTATCTGTTTCTGGCCGAGAAGCATGGCTGGCCACGCGTGGTGTCGATCCAGAACCCCTACAGCCTGCTGAATCGCGGCTTCGAGGTCGGTCTGGCCGAGATGAGTCTGCGCGAACAGGTCGGCCTGCTGGCCTATTCACCACTGGGTTTCGGCGTGCTCAGTGGCAAATACCTGGATGGGGAAGCGCCGGCGGGTTCACGACTCGCGTTGTTTCCGGATTACCAGCGCTATGCCACACCGGCCGGCGTCGAGGCGACCCGACGCTACGCCGCGCTGGCGCGCGAGGCAGGGCTGACACCAGCGCAAATGGCACTGGCCTTCGTCAACAGCCGCGCCTTCGTCAGCGCCGATATCATCGGCGCGACGACGCTGGCGCAGCTACGTGAGAATATCGCCAGCGTCACTGTTGAACTCTCCGCCGATCTGCTCGAAGCGATCGATGCCGTGCATGCGGAGATATCCAACCCCTGTCCCTGATGGATCGTGGCCGACCGATGCCTCGCCGGCCATGGTTACGGAATCGACTGCGTGGCAGCTACGCGATTCACCCGGCTTTACCGGGGGATACTTACCGAAGGGGATCTCGAAAATGCCTTCCAGGGAATTTTTCTCGCCGCAAAGAGAAAATGCGATTGCCGCGTTGCTCACATTTTCAATCACTTATCGTGATCGAAAAAAGTGGGACATCCCTGTCCCACTCAGGCATCTCGATTTTTCGAGATGCCCCGAAATCCAACATTCGACTGTATAAATGAAACATCCTAACAGGATGTTGAAAAAGTCCTTCCATGAACTTTTTCAACGACGGAACCGGAAAATACGATTTCCCTGCACCGCACACAGGCCGTTGAAAAATGCCATTTTTCAACGGCCTGCTAAGCCTGCGTGCGAACCGTCCACCATTTACCTTCAGGAAATCCACCGGTGAAGTTTCGTCCAATGCCGATCAGCGATAAACTGCCCTACGCCCTATACCGCGCGGAACAGGTGCGCGAGATGGATCGCATTGCGACCCAGACCTATGGCATATCCGGCGAGGAACTGATGGAACGCGCCGGCCAGGCGGCCTTCGCTCTGCTACGCGAGCGCTGGCCGGATGCGCGACGCCTGCTCGTCGTCTGCGGCCCAGGCAACAACGGCGGCGACGGTTATGTGGTCGCCCGGCTGGCGCTGGAGCAAGGCTTGGATACCTTGCTCGTGCAATTGGGTCATACCGCGCGTATCCGCGGCGAGGCGGCAAGCCATCGCCAGCATTACCTGGATGCCGGCGGTGGCGAGATCCTCGATGCCGGATGGCCCGTGGATTCCGATGTCATCGTCGACGCAATCTTTGGCACCGGACTGGAGCGCGCCATCGGCGGCCACTGGGCGGATGCCATCCAGCGCATCAATCGTGGCGCGCGTCCGGTCTTGGCGTTGGACGTGCCGTCCGGTATCCATGCCGATAGCGGCAGCGTGCTGGGCATTGCGGTAAACGCGGCGGCGACAATCAGCTTCCTCGGCTTGAAACAGGGTCTGTTCACTGGCGCGGCGCCGGACTATGTCGGCGAGGTGTTCTATCATGCGTTGGAAGTGCCAGCGCGATTGTTCGCCAGCCAGATCCATGCCGCGCGCCGGCAGGACTGGAAGCGACAGCGCGGCGTCCTGCCGGCTCGCCGGCGCACCGCGCACAAGGGCGAATTCGGGCATGTGTTGGTAATCGGCGGCAATCATGGCATGGGTGGTGCGGCGCGTCTCGCTGGTGAAGCAGCCCTGCGGTGTGGAGCCGGGTTGGTGTCGTTGGCAATACGCGCCGAGCATGCCGCAACGATCGCCGCCTCTCGGCCCGAGCTGATGGCGCATGGCCTGGACGACGCGTGTGGTCTCGCGCCCATGCTGGCGCGCGCCAGCGTCATTGTGTTGGGTCCCGGACTCGGTGATGATGACTGGGCATATACTCTGTTCGACGCCGCTCTCGCTGCGGGCAAGCCCGGCGTGCTCGATGCCGATGGACTGAACCGGCTTGCCGGCCTGTCGACACCGTCGGACCTCGCCGGCTGGGTGCTGACTCCGCATCCCGGCGAAGCGGCGCGGCTGCTAGAGACCTCCATCCACGAGATCCAGTCTGATCGCTTCGCCGCATTGCGCGCCCTGCAAGCACGTTTCCCCGGCGCGACCATCGTCTTGAAGGGCGCGGGCAGCCTGGTCTCGGCTGCTGCCGGCAAGCCGCCTTCCGTATGTGATGTCGGCAATCCCGGCATGGCCAGCGGTGGCATGGGCGATGTCCTTGGCGGCGTCATCGGCGCCTTACTCGCTCAGCACCTGTCGGCTGACGAAGCCGCCATTTTTGGCGTCTGTGCGCACGCTGAAGCCGCTGACCGCGCGGTCATGGGGCCGGGTGAACGCGGCCTGCTTGCCAGTGATTTGTACCCGTGGCTGAGGAGGCTGTTGAATGCGAATCTTCCACGCCATTGACGCGGCGCAACAGGAAATCATCGGTGCAGAACTGGCCCGGCGATACGCGCGTCCCGGCCTGGTCGTCTACCTGAAAGGCGACCTCGGCGCCGGCAAGACCACGCTGACGCGTGGCTTCCTGCATGCCCTCGGCCATCAGGGTGCGGTCAAGAGTCCGACCTATACCCTGGTCGAGCCTTATGCAGTGGATGGCTGGCGGGTATTGCATTTCGACCTCTA
>JALSSX010000223.1 GCA_026984055.1 Sedimenticola sp.
AACTCCTATGGCGAATTCGTCTTCGATTGGGCCTGGGCCGACGCCTACCAGCGGCATGGCATGCGCTACTATCCCAAGTTGGTCGGCGCGGTCCCCTACACACCCGCCAGCGGGCCGCGCCTGCTCGCCGCCGCCGATCACGAAACTGCCGTCCATCTCCATCTGGAACGCGCGGCGCGGGCACTCGTCGATGAACTAGAGATCTCTTCCCTGCACTGGCTGTTCACCCCGCGCGCACAAACCGATTGGCTGCGCGAGCAAGGCTATCTGATTCGCCAGGGCTGCCAGTTCCATTGGCGTAACCAGGGCCATGCAGACTTCGACGCCTACCTCGCCACATTCAACGCAAAGAAGCGCAAGAACCTGAAGCGCGAGCGCCGCCATGTGCGCGAAGCCGGCATCACCTTCCGCCTGGTGAGTGGCAACCAGGCCAGCGCCGGCGACTGGGCTTGCTTCCACCGCCATTACACATCGACCTTCGAGCGCAAGGGCGGCGCGGCGACACTGACGCTGGATTTCTTCCAGGAGATCGGCGCCAGCATGGGCGAACATCTACTACTGGTGTTTGCGATGAAGGGAGCGAAGCCGGTCGCCGCCGCCTTCAACGTCGTTGGTGATAAAACCCTGTATGGCCGCCATTGGGGCTGTGACGAAAGCCATCATAGCCTGCATTTCGAAGCTTGCTATTATCAGGGTCTGGAATACTGTATCCAGCATGGCCTGACACGCTTCGAGCCGGGTGCTCAAGGGGAACACAAGATCAGCCGTGGATTCCTGCCGACGCCAACCTGGTCGGCACATTGGCTACGGGAAGCCGAATTTCGCGATGCCATCGCACACTTTCTGACCCTTGAGACCGAAGACATGGCAGACTATATGAATGAATTATCGGACCACGGTCCATTCCGTCGGAAGTCTTGAACACCATGTTATTCTCGCTGGACGACACGCCACCCGACGCCCCTTTCCCGGAGGTGCATTTCGCCGAGACCGAGCCGAACGGCCTGCTCGCGGTGGGCGGTGATCTGGGGCGGAAGCGTCTGCTTCAGGCTTATCGCAAGGGCGTGTTCCCATGGTTCAACGAGGATCAGCCGATTCTATGGTGGAGTCCCGATCCGCGCATGGTGCTGTTTACCGATGCCATGAAGATCCCGCGCAGCCTGCGCAAGGTTCTGCGCAACGGCGGTTTCGAGGTCAGCTTCGACCAGGCTTTCGACGCCGTGATAGACGCCTGCGCCGCGCCGCGATCCGGGCAGGACGGCACCTGGATCGTGCCAGAGATGCGCGCATCCTATCGGGAGATGCACGCGGCGGGTTATGCTCGCTCGGTGGAGGTCTGGCACGACGGCGAGCTGGTCGGTGGCCTTTATGGCGTGGCGCTCGGGCGAGTATTTTTCGGCGAATCCATGTTCAGCCTTCGATCCAATGCTTCCAAGGTCGCGCTGGCCTGTCTGTGTCAGCTACTACATGCCCGAGGCTGGCCGCTGATCGACTGCCAGGTCTACTCCGACCACCTCGCCTCGCTGGGCGCGGTGGAAATACCCCGACGAACCTTCAACCGACACCTGGAGGCATGCATCGATTCCACGGCCCCGCCAGCACATTGGCCGGATGTCAGGCAAGCGGGAGGGGATTGCGCGCCCCTGGGTGTTGCCGCACATGGATAGCCAAACCGGCGATGCTCGCATCCAGCTCTATGTTGGCCAAGAGCACAGCTGTCCGTACCTGTCCGAGCGCACCGCATTGAACCATTTCGCCGATCCGACCCGGCCACTGAACAAGGCGATCTACTCCGCGCTGATGCCGCTCGGGTTTCGCCGTAGTGGCGATTACGTCTACCGCCCGGCCTGCGAGTCCTGCCGACAGTGCATGTCATTGCGCATCGATGTCACCCATTTCCGACCAAACCGTTCGCAACGCCGCAACCTCAAGGCCAACCAAGATCTGCATATCGGCCTGGCACCAGCCGAGTACAGCGATGAAGCCTTCGCGCTGTATCGCGGTTATCTGCTGGCGCGCCACGCGGGCGGCGAGATGGCGAAGTGCGAAGCCGAGGACTTTCCCGGATTTTTGACCACCAGTTGGGGGGAGACTCTGTTTCTAGAGATGCGCAAGGACAACGGGCTGTTGGGTGTCGCCGCCACGGATGTACTCCGCGACGGCCTGTCGGCCGTCTATACTTGGTTCGATCCACGCGCGTCGACACGCGGCCTCGGCGTTCATGCCATTTTGCAACAGATCGAGGAGGCGCGCCGCCGCAAGTTACGTTGGGTCTACCTGGGCTACTGGATTCCAGCGTGCCGCAAGATGCGCTATAAGACCGACTACAAACCGGCGCAGGTATTGATCGACGGCCACTGGCGCGCGGCCGAGGATGTCATCTCCACGCATGCCGTTCCTTAATTGCAAAGTTCCGCAAACCTGTCGCCCGATGTGACGTGGATCGTCGAAAGAATGGCTATACTTCTCCAACAAAAGGGTTCGAAAAATCGAGATACCCGAGTGGCACCGGGATATCCAACCCCTTTCTATCAAGATAAGTAATTGAAATTTCAAGCAAAAAGGTAATCGCATTTTCTCTTTGCGACAAGAAAAATGCCGTGGAAGGCATTTTTCGAGGCCCCAAAAAGAGAGCGCCCAAGTGGCGGGTTTGGGGAATCATCGCTTGGCGGCAGGCTGTCCCCAAGTCCGACAGATTCGCGACGGTCATTTTTTCTGGCCGTGACGATAACAACTTGGAACCCCATCACGAATCGGCATCGACAACCTCAATAAACCCGAACTTCCGCCGAGCCATTTTGTGGCGATTCCATCAAGAACCACTTCAACCGGATCTCATTCCAAAGGACAGCACATTGAAACGTTTCAAGGAATTTCTGCACATCCTCGTCGGCAAGGACGGGTCCGATCTCTATCTGACGGCCGACTCCCCGCCAGCCGCCAAGTTTCATGGCAAATTGAAGGCCATTGGCAGCGACAAACTCGACAAGGCATATATCGAACGGGTCGCGCACGAGCTGATGGACGACGAACAGCGCGCCGCTTTCACGCGCAAACCGGAGATGAACCTCGCGTTGTCGGAACCGGGCATCGGCCGCTTTCGCGTGAACATCTTCCGCCAGCGCGGCGCGCTGGCGATGGTGATTCGCAACATCAAGACCGAGATACCCAAGGCCGACAGTCTCGGCCTGCCCCCGATCCTGAAGAACATCATCATGGAGAAGCGCGGGCTGGTGTTGTTCGTCGGCGCCACCGGGTCGGGCAAATCGACCTCGCTGGCAGCCCTGATCAACCACAGAAACCGGCGCGAATCCGGACATATCATCACCATCGAGGATCCAATCGAATTCATTCACCCGCACAAGAAATCCATCGTCAGCCAGCGCGAGATCGGCGTGGATACCGACTGTTATCAGGATGCCTTGGAAAACACCCTGCGCCAAGCGCCAGACGTGATTCTGATCGGCGAGGTACGCAACCGGGAGACCATGGAATATGCCCTTACCTTCGCCGAGACAGGCCATCTATGCCTGTCGACGCTGCACGCCAACAATGCCGACCAGGCGCTGGATCGAATCATCAACTTCTTTCCGGACGAACGCCGCAACCAACTGTTCATGGACCTGTCGCTGAACCTTCAGGCAATCGTCTCTCAACGCTTGGTACCGACCCAGGATGGCCGGCGCACTGCCGCGATCGAGATTTTGCTCGGCACGCCGCTGGTCTGCGACCTGATCAAAAAAGGAGAGGTTCACAGCATCAAGGCGGTAATGGACAAGTCCGAGGAACTCGGCATGCAGACCTTCGACAGCCACCTGTTTCGGCTCTACAAGGATGGCATCATCAGCATGGAGGAAGCATTGCGCAACGCTGATTCCCCAAACAACCTGAAGCTACGCATCAAGCTTGGCAACGACAGCGGTCCGACGCCTGGCCTGGCGACCGGTCTCAGCCTGAAACCGGCGCCAATACCGGTCAGCGAGGAAACCGAGGAAGAACTCGGCAGGGTGGCAAACGCGGCGGGAGCCTATCCGCCGCCGCCGTGACCGGTGCTCAGAACGGCAAGCCACCTCCTGGTGGCATGCCGCCACCGGGAAAACCGCCCTTCATGCCGCGCATCATATTCATCATACCTTTCTTTCCCTTCATCTTCTTCATAACCTTCTGCATCTGGTTGAACTGCTTCAGTAGCTTGTTCACCTCCTGCACATGCAGGCCGGCCCCCTTGGCGATGCGTCTTTTACGCGAGCCCTTGATGATCGCCGGGAAACGGCGCTCCTGTGGCGTCATCGAATTGATGATGCCGACCAAGCGAGCCATCTGCCGGTCTCCAACCTGACTCTTCACCGCATCCGGCACATCCTTCATGCCGGGCAGTTTCTCCATCATGCTGGCGACGCCCCCCATGCTCGCCATCTGCTCCATCTGCGATTTGAAGTCCTCCAACGTGAAGCCCTTGCCTTTGGCCATTTTTTTCGCCAGGCGCGCGGCCTCTTTCTGATCGACCTTGGACTGCACTTCTTCGACCAGTGACAATACATCGCCCATGCCGAGGATACGCGAGGCGACCCGGTCGGGATGGAAGGCCTCCAGCGCATCGGTCTTCTCACCGACGCCGAGGAACTTGATCGGCTTGCCAGTGATCTGGCGGATCGACAACGCCGCGCCGCCGCGCGCATCGCCATCGGTCTTGGTCAATACGACACCGGTCAGCGGCAGAGCCTCGTCGAAGGCGCGCGCGGTATTTGCGGCATCTTGACCCGTCATCGAATCGACGACGAACAGGGTTTCGACAGGATTCACCGCCTTGTGCAGCGCCTTGATCTCATCCATCATCTCGCTGTCGATATGCAAGCGACCAGCGGTATCGACGATCAACACATCCTTGAACTGACGACGCGCCGAATCCAGCGCGGCCTTGGCGATCTTCACCGGCTTCTGCCTGGCATCGCTCGGAAAGAAATCGGCGCCCACCTCGGCGGCAACCGTCTTCAACTGTTCGATGGCCGCCGGACGATAGACATCGCAGCTGACGACCATCACGGACTTCTTCATCTTCTGCTTCAGAAAATTCGCCAGCTTGGCCGTGCTGGTCGTCTTGCCCGAGCCTTGCAGGCCGGCCATCAGAATCACCGCCGGCGGTTGGGAAGCCAGATTCAGCGATTCATTGGCCTCGCCCATTACGCTGATCAGTTCATCGTTGACGATCTTCACCAGCGCCTGTCCCGGTGACAGGCTGCCCATGACATCCCGACCGAGCGCTTTCTCTTGCACATGCCCGATGAACTCGCGAACCACAGGCAACGCCACGTCGGCTTCGAGCAGGGCGCGACGCACCTCGCGCAATGTGTCCTTGATATTGCCCTCGGTGATGCGTCCCTGCCCGCGCAGGTTCTTCAGTGTGGAATTGAGACGGTCGGCCAGATTGTCGAACATGGTGGGCTTCTCCTGTGGCTGGACGCATATTATATAGCCACGACTAGCAGGATGTTGAAAAAGCCCTTCCATGGACTTTTTCAACGACGGAACCGGAAAATGCGATTTCCCGGTTCCTTCATTTTCAATGACTTGCCGTCATCGAAAATGGCACTTTTTACCGACTGGTATCTATGCGATTATTATCTTGCCATGAACATGCAACCCATCGCGCTGCTCGGCGCCGGACTCTACCTACTCGCCACGCTCTTCACCGGTCTCCGGTTTTTCTCCGAAAACTGGCGGCTACGGCTGCCACGCGGCGCGATCACCGTCGTGCTGGTGGGCGGCCTGCTCGCCCATGCCCTACTGTTGTGGCACTTCACCTTCAACCAGCCGGGTTTGAACATCAGCTTGACCAGTGCGGCCTCGCTGGTATCGTTCACGGTTGTCGTGATCATCACGCTGACAGCGGTGAAACAGCCGGTCGAAAACCTTGGCCTGCTGTTGTTTCCACTGGCCACGCTGGCAATGCTGGCCGCGGTGTTCCGGCCGGGCGAGCATCTGTTGGCGGCTCGCAGCCCATGGGGGCTGCGCCTGCATGTAGTGATCTCCATCGTCGCCTACGCGTTGTTCACGCTGGCTGCGGTACAAGCATTGCTGCTAGCGATACAAAACGCCAAGCTGAAGGCGCACCACCCTGGAGGATTCATGCGCGCCCTGCCGCCATTGCAGACGATGGAAGGCCTGCTGTTCAGCCTGATCCTGACGGGCTTCGTCTTGCTCACGGTATCATTGTTCAGCGGTTTCATGTTTCTCGATGACATGTTCGCGCAGCATCTGGTACACAAGACAGTCCTTTCCCTTATCTCATGGGTCGTCTTCGCGATACTTCTATGGGGACGTTTCGTGTTCGGCTGGCGTGGACGCATCGCCATCCGCTGGACGTTGGTCGGCTTCACCATCCTGATGCTGGCCTACTTCGGCAGCAAGGCCGTGCTGGAGCTGCTTATCAAGCCGGCCTAGCAGAATGTTGAAAAAATCCTTCCATGGACGTAACTGCTCAGCTCACCACTGAAATGCGCCATCTCTGCGTTGGAAAATGGTCATTTACACCTGTAAACTCACATTTCCCGCCTTGATCTGACACATTTCAGCGGCAATCTGAGCAGTTACAGCATGATTTTCCTACTTGCTGAGTAGTTACCCATGGACTTTGACTTGCAGTCATCGAAAATGGCGGGACATCCCTATACCGCACACAGGCCCCGGAATCAGCTTCCAGCCAGCTCGGATTCGCACTGATACTCCATACCTCAAATACAGAAATTCGGCGTATTCTTGACTCGGGTCAAGGTGGATGCCATGCCTTCTGCGACACTCTGTAATCAGGATCACCTTCAGGTGATTCAGTAACGAGGGGGGAGAAGCTTGTATCGCTTGTAATCATATTGTCAGGATGGGATCGCGTGCTTACTCCACGCTTGGCCACGGGCCAAGCCGCCACCCGAGCAGAGCCGAAAGCATGATCCCCTGGTAATACCCTTCCAAGCCGTTCAGGCCATCCACGCAGCGCGGTTATTCGAGAGGTACAAGAAGATGAAACGGTTATTCTGGCTCACGCCAGTCCTGATATGGGGAATATCCGGGCTGGCAAGCGCGGCCGCGTCCAGCGGCAACAGCGGGTGTCTTTCCTGCCATGATGGTATCGAGGACATTCGCGATCCAAACAGCGCCATGATGACGATGATCAAGGCGATGGGCGCGTCCAATGGCGACAACGCGGGCTGCGTCGTGTGTCATGGCGGCAACCCACGGGCCATGACCAAGGAAGAGGCACATTACGGCTCACCCAAGGGCTTGAAGTCAGCCAGCGGGCCACAGACCTTCTACCCCGACCCGGGCGCGATGGACATCAACAAGTACACCTGCGCGCAAGGTGGCTGCCACCAAGGCTATCCAGAGCGCCTCGAAAAGGCTTTGATGGCCACCGAGGCCGGCAAGATCCAAGGCAACCTGCATACCTGGGGCATCAAGGAGGTGCAAAACCACAAGGTGCCGTGGGCCAACTACGATGTAAAGGATCTGGACGGTCCAGTGCCCAGCGTCGGCACCGATGAGTACAAGGCCTACATGAAGGACATGATGGCCGCGCACAAAGACCAATTCCCGAAATCGATGAAACAGATCCCGCAACCCAGCGTAGCCGCGATCGAGAAAAATCCAAAGCTGGCTGGCTTCACTTACCAGCGGCAGCAGTGCCAGCGCTGTCATGTCGCCGTGAAGGGCCGCGAGAAACGCGGAGATTACCGCGGCCAGGGCTGTTCGGCCTGCCATATCCCATATGGAAACGAAGGTCTCTACGAGGGCAACGACCCGACAATCGACAAGCAGCGGAAAGGCCACATGCTGACTCACCAGATGCAGGCAACGCGTAAATCCGTGGTGAAGACATCACATGCCGAATACTCTGGCATCCCAGTGGAAACCTGCAACTCCTGTCACAATCGCGGCAAGCGCATTGGCGTGACCTATCAGGGTCTGATGGAATTCCCATACGGCTCGCCCTGGAATGAAAAGGGCATGAAGCAGCCGAAACTGCACACCAAGAAGTACCTGTTCATCTCGGACGACCTGCATCACCAGTACAATCAGAGTCGCCCAGGCAATCCCAAGGGCGGCATGCTGTGCCAGGATTGTCATACCTCCATCGATATGCATGGCGACGGCAACCTGCCGGGCACCACGCTGGCCCAGGTCGAGATCGAGTGCCAGGACTGCCACGGCACGCCGGAACAGTTCCCGTGGGAACTGCCTCTCGGCTACGGCGAGGAATTCTCCAAGGAGCTGAAAGGCCCGGCGCGTGGCTTGTCGGAACAACCCTTGCAAGAGACCATGACCTTCGCCACGTTGTATCCAAAGGAAGACGGCTACCTGAAGACTACGCGCGGCAATCCATTCGGCAATGTGGTCAAGAAGGGCAAGAAGGTGATCCTGCATTCCGCCACCGGCAACGATTTCGAGGTGCCGGTGCTGAAGCAGATCAAGCTGGACGACAGTTGGGTCGACCAGGGCGCGATGGTCGCGATGAGCAAGGTGAAGAAGCACAACGAGAGCCTAGAGTGCTATGCCTGCCATTCTTCGTGGGTACCGCAGTGCTACGGCTGCCACGTCCAGGTCAACTATGGCAAGGACAAGAAAGGCAAGCCCTACCACGACACCGACTGGATCGCCTCCGGCAGCAAGCGTAACGCGGACGGCTCGACCGCCGAATCGCCGTTGGGCACCAAGGGTATCCAAAGCCCCGGCAAGGTGTTCGAGACGCGCTCCTACCTACGTTGGGAAGACCCGGTGCTCGGCATCAACGGCGAGGGCCGCGTGACACCGCTGATGCCAGGCTGTCAGGTAGTCTACACGGTCATCGACCGCAACAACAAGACCATCGCACTGAACCAAGTCGCGCATTCCAGGGACGAGCAGCGTGAATTGAACCAAAAGCGCACGCCATTGGGCATCGACATGGCGCCGGTACAGCCTCATTCGGCGCAACGCAAGGCACGTACCTGTGAGTCCTGCCACAACAACCCAAAGGCCATGGGTTACGGCATCGCTGGCGGCGTGTTCCAGACCCGCTATGTCGAGGATATCGTCGAGGATCTGATCGACCAGAAGACCGGCAAGCCGATTCCAAAGCCGGGCAATTACAAGATACAGGTACCGAAGATCGCCGACATGGACTTCGACTGGTCGACCATCATCAAGGATGGCCAGCAGGTACAGACCGTCGGCACGCACTGGCCGCTGTCTCGCGCATTGCCGAAGACGATGCGCGACGCCATGGAACGCACCGGCCTGTGCATGGGCTGCCATCGCGAGATGACGAATACCGAGCTGTGGAACAAGGTCTCCACGCCCGGTCGTCTGAACGACCAGCAGCATATCGAGATGCTGAACAAGCTGTTGAAGAGCTACGCGGCTTCGAAGAAGTAGGCCGACCATCCGGGCCTCAACACGAAAGCCCCGGAACCAGCGGAGCTTTCATGTTAACAGGCCCTAACAGGATGTTGAAAAAGTCCTTCCATGGACTTTTTCAACGACGGAACCGGAAAATGCGATTTCCTGGTTTCTTCATTTTCAATGACTTGCCGTCATCGAAAATGGCGGTACATCCCTACTGCACACAGGCCGTTGAAAAATGCCATTTTTCAACGGCCTGCTAACTTTTTGTTCCGGCGGACGGATCACCGGCAAGCGACTACGTACTTTCACGCCAAACCCTATCAAACGGGATGTTTTCGATGATTGCAGACAGATACACGCTCCGGCTCGCGACGGCGCTGGTCGCCACTCTGGCCAGTACCGCTCCACCGGCCCAGGCCGCGCCGAAGCCAAAGGAAGACAAGGCGGGCGACGCCCAGTTGCCCTCGATCATGCACGTCGACCCACTGGACGAGAACCGCGCCAGCGCGATGCATCGTGGGCGCAATCCGCACGCCCGGCT
>JALSSX010000224.1 GCA_026984055.1 Sedimenticola sp.
CCGGTTGTTGGGACGCTTGCCGCGGCGGCGGGAAATCAGTCCAGCCGCTCCCTCGGCCCGGTAGCGCTGCACCAGACGCCGGATCTGGCGCACACTCAGGCCCATCTGCCGGGCCGCCGCTTTCTGCCGGAGTCGTTTCTCCGCCACCTGCCGGATGACGCCCAATCGATCTGCCTCTTTATGACTCATCGTAATCTGCTCCTCTGCCACGGGCCCCTCCTGAAACCAAAAGGGGACATTTTAGAATTGGACAAAGAGGACATTACTGCTTTGGGCTAACACTTTTTCTTCCCGCTTGCGCTAGTCTTCAGCTCCGGTTAAGATTGTCACGTAAAAGTTAATTAATTTAACAAAGATAGGGAATAATCTTCCCCATGTGGTATGGCCAGTGGTCGGGATGGCGTCGGCAGAAGTCGTTCCTGGGCTGAGGTGGGAGTCATGGATGAGTGATACAGAAATCAACCAAGGATTAGTAGCATGACTCGATATCAGTTATTGTGTGCCGTTACGCGGATTTCAGAAATACTCGATACCTGTGGTTTGAAAGGGGTGCTCAAGCAAACGATCCAAGCTGAAGGCAAGAGTGATCAGGCCAGGGCGAATCCGATGATCATCGAAACCTACCAAGCCTTCACTTCGTATTCTCGTCAGTTCGGCAAGGCCGAACGGCGTGTCTTGAAAGCGCTGAAGCTCGGTTTTCTCCAGCATACCGATTTCTGGGTGCAGTTTCTGCAAGGGAAGCTTGGCCGGGATGCGGTTCGTAACGTGCTAGAGCGCATCTATGTTGCGCAGAAGTACCTCCCGGGCTTGACTGGGCTGCTGCAAAGCGAGGCCGAGATGCAGATTGAGAAACCCAATGCCGACCGTTCCGAGGTCTTCCGCGATCTGGAGATCCTCACGGTCATTTTTTCTCGCCAGTCCAATGCGTTGCCGCCAGTGCGCCAGGTGCAGGAACTCTTGACTGCGGTGGACGCCTTCTACGAAGCCTGCGCGATGTTGATCGGAACGGGCACGGAGTTGTCCTTTCTCGGCCTGGATAGCGGCGAGGACACGCGAGTGCAATTCGTTGGCGCCCAGGAGCCGGTGACCTTGATAAAGAACTCTATCCTCGCGGTGTGGGACAGGCGGGCGCTATTGGCGGAAAACGAGGCGGGATTCTGCACCTCGGAGCAGGTCGACGATCTACCGGTTTTCTCGCTGCTGAATGAGAAATCCAGCAAGGGCGCGATCAGCGAGTCCCGCTCCGAACAGATCCACGCCATGCTGTGCGAGGCGTTCGAATTGTTCTTGAATGCCGACGCGGTGATTCCTGAGGTGGAGGATATCGTGGCGGACGAAGACCCGGATCTGCTGATGAACTTGCGCCAGGTGGAAAAGCCTCTCGCCAAGCCGAAAGTTGTCGTGCTGCATCCCGACACGGCGGCGGAGACCTCCGATGAGGCGCCGACGGGCTTGTTGGTATCGGACGATGCCTGGGACAAGGAAAGGGATATGTTGTTGAAGCTCGTCGAGGAACGTCGCGCCTGATGAGTCCGGCCGCTTCGGATTTCCCCGCCGAGGGAACCGCCCGGCGGTAATCCGTGATTCGTCCACGGGAACGCCGGACAGATTCCCTTGCCCGCTTGGCCTCGGTGTCCTGTGGCGAACTCCTGACAACTTCGATCATGGCCGCAAGTGGGTGTTCGTTCCGAGCCTTGGCTGGCCGTAACGATAGCTGGCGTTGATGATACCAGCGCGAATGAGTCACGATCTATCTGCTCTGTTCGGTCCTGGCCGCCTTCCAGCGCGCCACCAGGCGCGGAATGAAGGCGAATATCGCAAGCAGAGCCAGCGCGAGCAGTCCCTTGCGAATCAAGCTTTCGCCGCCCATCAAGGCTTCGCGCCCGGCGTATCCGAGGTAGGTGATGGCGAATGTCGCCGGCAGCATGCAGACCACGGTGGCGAGGAGGTAGTGCCAGAAGCGGATGCGCGTCAGGCCGAAGGCGTAGTTCAGGAGTACGAAGGGGAACACCGGCACCAGCCGGGTAAAGGCGACGAAGCGCCAGCCTTCGGCTTCGACGCCCTCCCGCAGGCGTTGCGCGCGGCCGCCCCGGGTCTTTCGCTCCACCCAGCTGGCGCCGAGGTGGCGGGCGAGGAGAAAAGCCAGTCCGGCGCCGATCGAGGCGCCGCCGAGGCTATAGATCGTGCCGGGCAACGGCCCGAACAACGCGCCGCCGGCGAGGGTCAGCGCGGAGCTCGGTATCATGAACACGGTGGCGATGGCATAGATGGCGATGAACAGCGCCGGCGCCGCAGGACCGACGTGCGTCAACCAGCCGTGTATCTGTTCCATATCCAGCCGATCCCGCCAGACGACCGCCGCGCCGATGCCGGCCAGCAGCGTGAACAGCAGCAGCAAACGTGGCCAGCGGGCCTTCATGGCGAGAGCACCAATGGTGCGGAAACTGCACAGTTGGTGCCGATTCCGGTATCATTGCCGCCTTTTCCCAACGTCTCGAACCTCATGGATAAACTCATCATTACCGGTGGCGCCCGGCTGGCCGGGGAAGTGCGCATCGCCGGGGCGAAGAACGCGGCGCTGCCCATCCTCGCCGCAACCCTGCTGGCGGCGGAACCCATCGTCGTGCACAACGTGCCGCACTTGCAGGATATCACCACGATGATGGAGTTGCTTGGCCGAATGGGGATGCAGTTGGTGGTGGATGAGCGGCTCTCCATTCAGGCGGATGCCTCGACGATCCACACACATGTTGCGCCCTATGATCTGGTGAAGACGATGCGCGCGTCCATCCTGGTGCTTGGACCGTTGGTGGCGCGCTTCGGCGAGGCGCAGGTGTCGCTGCCGGGTGGCTGCGCGATCGGTTCGCGACCGGTGAATCTGCATATCGACGGTCTGCGCGCGATGGGCGCCGAGGTGGCTGTCGAGAACGGCTATATCCGCGCCACCGCCAACCGCCTGCGCGGTGCGCGCATGGTGATGGATATCGTCACCGTGACCGGCACAGAGAACCTGATGATGGCCGCCGCGCTGGCCGATGGCGTGTCGGTGATCGAGAACGCCGCGCGTGAACCCGAGGTCGTCGATCTGGCCAACTGTCTGAATGCGATGGGCGCGAAGGTCAACGGCGCTGGCACCGACAGCATCACCATCGAGGGCGTGGAGCGCCTGCGTGGCACGGAATACCGCGTATTGCCCGACCGCATTGAGACCGGTACCTATCTGATCGCTGCGGCGATCACCGGCGGCGGCATCCGCGTGCGTGACACCGATCCCGGTCTGCTCGACGCAGTGTTGCACAAGTTGCGCGAGAGCGGCGCGGACATCGAGACCGGCGACGGCTGGATCACGCTCGACATGCACGGCAGGCGACCGCGGGCGATCGACCTGCGTACCGCGCCCTATCCGGCCTTTCCGACCGACATGCAGGCGCAGTTCACGGCGTTGAATGCGGTTGCGCAAGGCACCGGCACGATCACCGAAACGGTCTTCGAGAACCGTTTCATGCATGTCCAGGAGATGCAGCGCATGGGTGCGGACATCCGCCTGGAGGGCAACACCGCGATCGTCACCGGCATCGAGCACCTGACCGGTGCGCCAGTGATGGCCACCGACCTGCGCGCCTCGGCCAGCCTGGTGCTCGCCGGCCTGGTCGCCGAGGGTGAAACCGCCGTCGATCGCATCTATCATATCGATCGCGGCTACGACTGCATCGAAGAGAAGCTCGCGGGCCTGGGCGCCCGCATCCGTCGCGTCCCTAAAAAGCCGATAGCCGAGGTCCAAAGTGGCGTTTGAACACCCGATCACCATCGCCCTGTCGAAGGGCCGTATCTTCAAGGACTCGATGCCGTTACTCGGGTACGCTGGCATCGAGCCGCTGGACGACCCGGAGACCAGTCGCAAGCTGATCCTTGATACCAACCATCCGAACGTGCGCCTGCTGATCATCCGCGCCACCGACGTGCCGACCTACGTACAGTGGGGTGCGGCCGACATGGGCGTCGCCGGCAAGGACGTGCTGCTGGAACACGGCGGCGAAGGCATCTATGAACCGTTGGACTTGCGTATCGCGCGCTGCCGCATGATGGTCGCCGGGCCGCTCGGTTGGCAGCCCGGCGGCGGGCGGTTACGCGTCGCAACCAAGTATGTCAACAGCGCGCGCACCTACTATGCCGGCCTCGGTCGGCAGGTCGATATCATCAAGTTGTACGGTTCGATGGAACTGGCGCCGCTGGTCGGCCTGTCCGATCTGATCGTCGATCTGGTGGAAAGCGGCAACACGCTGAAAGCCAACCATCTGGAACCACGTGAACACATCATGGACATCAGCTCGCGGCTGATCGTGAATCGCGCGGCCTGGAAAACCAAACACAAGACCGTGATGCGCATCATCGAGCAATTGCGCGAAGTGGTCGAGGCGGAGAACGCATAGATGGCTGATATCACCAGACTTTCCGCCAGTGACACGGATTTCCAGGCGCGCCTGGATGCACTGCTCGCCTGGGAATCGGTGTCTGACAGGGCGGTCAACCAGACCGTCGAGGACATCATCGCGGCGGTTCGCGAACGTGGCGACGCGGCGTTGCTGGAATTCACCCGGCGTTTCGACGGCTGGCGGGCCGAAACGCCGGCCGACCTGGAGATATCGCCGGCGCGTCTTGCGCGGGCATGGAACAGCATTCCGGCGTCGTGGCAAGCGGCACTGCGCAACGCCGCCGAACGTATCCGCGCCTATGCCGAGCATCAGAAATTGGCTTCCTGGACCTATACCGAGGACGACGGCACCTTGCTCGGTCAGCAGATCACGCCGCTGGATCGTGTCGGGTTGTACGTGCCCGGTGGCAAGGCGGCCTATCCGTCGTCGGTATTGATGAACGCGATCCCGGCGAAGGTCGCCGGCGTGCCGGAATTGATCATGGTCGTGCCGACCCCCGCGGGCGAGCTGAACGATCTGGTGCTGGCCGCCGCCCACGAAGCCGGTGTCGATCGGGTGTTCGCGATCGGCGGCGCGCAGGCGGTCGCGGCGCTGGCCTGGGGTAGCGACAGCGTGCCGCCGGTGGACAAAATCGTTGGTCCGGGAAATATCTACGTTGCCACCGCGAAGCGCGCGGTCTATGGCAAGGTGGGCATCGACATGATTGCCGGACCCTCCGAGATACTGGTGATCTGCGACGGTCAGGCCGACCCAGACTGGATCGCGATGGATCTTTTCTCGCAGGCTGAGCACGATGAAGATGCGCAATCCATCCTGATCTCGCCGGACAGCGCCTTCCTCGAACAGGTCGAGGCGAGCATCGACAGGCTGTTGCCGACGATGCCGCGCCGCGAGATCATTGCCACCGCGCTGCGCGTGCGCGGCGCCTTGATAAGAGTTGCGGACATGAGGCAGGCGGTCGATGTGGCCAACCACATCGCGCCGGAACATCTGGAACTGTCGGTCTCCGACCCCCAGGCGATGGCCGCCCGGATCCGCCATGCCGGCGCGATCTTCATGGGCCGTTACACCGCCGAGGCGATGGGTGACTACTGCGCCGGGCCGAACCACGTGTTGCCGACCAGCCGTACCGCGCGCTTCTCGTCGCCGTTGGGTGTCTATGATTTTCAGAAACGCAGCAGTCTGATCATGGCGTCGCCCGTGGGCGCGGCCAAGATGGCCGAAGTCGCTTGCGTGCTTGCCGAGGGCGAAGGGCTGATCGCGCATGCTGAATCGGCGCGCTACCGGATCGGCGGCGATGAGTGAGTCTACGATCCGGCGTTGGGTGCGCCCCGAGATCCACGCGATGTCCGCCTATCACGTCGCCGATCCCGGCGGTATGTTGAAGATGGACATGATGGAGAATCCCTACGCCTGGAGCGAATCCTTGCGCGATGACTGGCTGGCGCGCTTGCGCCAGGTCGATGTGAACCGCTATCCCGACCCCCAGGCGCGCGCGCTGAAGGAACGTCTCGGCGAGGCATTTGCGATTCCACCGGATGCCGGCATTCTGCTTGGCAACGGCTCCGACGAGCTGATCCAGATGATCCTGATGGCGGTCGCCGCGCCGGGCAGGGTCGTGTTGTCGGTCGATCCCGGTTTCGTCATGTATCGCATCATCGCAACCTTTACCGGCATGGATTATGTTGGCGTGCCACTGCGCGAGGCCGATTTCGCGCTGGATGTCGGGGCGCTGCTGGCGGCCATCGCCGAGCACGATCCGGCGGTGGTGTTTCTCGCTTATCCGAACAACCCGACCGGCAACCTGCTTCCTGCCGACGCTCTACGGACCGTCATCCAGGCGGCGAATGGCTTGGTGGTCATCGACGAAGCCTACGCGCCCTTTACCGACGCCAGCTTCATGCCAGAACTGTTGGATCACGACAATCTCCTGGTGATGCGCACCGTGTCGAAGATGGGCCTTGCCGGGCTGCGTCTAGGCTACATGGCTGGACATCCGGAATGGATCGTCGAGATCGACAAGACCCGCCTGCCGTTCAACATCAATTCACTGACGCAGATTAGCGCCGAGTTCGCGCTGGAGCGCAAGACTGAATTGGACGCCCAGACCCAGGCGATCCGCGAACAACGGGCCGATCTGTTCGCCCGGCTGCAAGCCCTGGATGGGCTGCGGCCGTACCCCAGCGAGGCCAACTTCATACTCGCGCGCGTCGCGCCGGGCCACGCCGATGCCATCCATCACGGTCTGCGTAAGCGTGGCATACTGATCAAGAATCTACATGGCGCGCATCCGATGCTGGCGGATTGTCTGCGGATTACCGTGGGGACGCCGGAGGAGAACGGGTTGTTGGTGGATGCGTTGAAAAGCCTTGTATGAGCGATGGCGGATCCTTGCTCCTCAACCCAGAAGAGACATTCATCATCCATGATAAACGACGACACGCCATCCTGGCCTTTCATCATCGTGGTCATTGCCTTGGTCGCGATCACCTGGTTTCATGCCCTGGGCCAGCGCCCGCTGGCCGAGCCGGATGAAGGTCGTTATGCCGAGATCCCGCGCGAGATGGTCGCCAGCGGTGATTGGTTGACGCCTCGGCTGAACGGCTTCAAGTACTTCGAGAAGCCAGCCTTGCAATATTGGCTGACTGCCGCTGGTTTCGAACTGTTCGGTCAGTCGAACGCGGTGGCGCGCCTGTGGCCGGCCTTGCTCGGGTTTCTCGGGGCGTTGTGGGCGGGCTTCGTCGGTCTGAAGCTGTACGGCCGCGCGACCGGTTTTCATGCCTTCCTGCTGACCGCCGGATCGTTGCTGTATTTCGCGCTCGGGCATATCTTGACGCTGGACATGAGCTTCAGTGTGTTCATGGCCTTCGGCGTCGGCGCCTTGGTGCTCGCGCAATGCCGGCGCGAGGAGGCGCCAAGGGTGTCGCGTAACTGGATGCTATTCGGCTGGTTGATGCTTGGCCTGGCGGTGTTGACCAAGGGGCTGGCCGGTGTGGTGTTGCCTGGTGCGGCGGTTTTCCTGTACATGCTCTGGCAACGCGACTGGCGGTTGCTTCGTAGCCTACACCTTGGCAAGGGCGTGCTGTTGCTCTTGGCCGTGACCGCGCCCTGGTTCTTTGAGGCGAGTCGCCAGAACCCAACCTTTGCCTGGTTCTTCTTCGTCCATGAGCACTTCGAGCGCTATCTGACCACGGTGCATCACCGTGACGCGCCCTTGTGGTACTTCGCACCGATCTTCCTGCTCGGCGTGATGCCCTGGCTGGTCAGCTATCTGCGAGGCTTGCTGGCGCCGTTCGCATCCCGCTTCGATGGCCAGCCGGCCGGCGAGTTCGATGCTGCGCGCTTGTTGTGGGTCTACGCGGTGTTCATCTTTGTGTTCTTTTCCCTCAGCGACTCGAAATTGCCCGCCTATATCTTGCCGATCACGCCGATGCTTGCAATCCTGGCTGGCCGCCAGCTCGCGGAGCGGGGTAATCCGGCCTCGGACAGCCTGGTGCTTGCGCTATTCGGCCTGTTTCTGGTCGTCGTCGGCACCCAGGCTGGGCGTTTTGCCACCGAAACCGTGACACAGGAGATGCTGCATGCCTATCGGATCTGGTTTTTCGGTGCTGGCGCGCTGATGTTCAGCATCGGCCTGCTGGCCTGGGTCATCGATTTTCGCGCGGATTTCAAGGTCGCGATGATCGCATTGACCGCGATGGTTGGTTTCTCGTTGCTGTTCGCCGGCTACCCGACGATCGGCAAGACCCGGACCAGCAGGGCATTGGCCGACGCGATTCGCCCATGGCTGGATGACCAGACCCCGGTCTACAGCGTGGGTATCTATCCACAGTCTCTGCCGTTCTATCTGAAACGCAAGGTGCGGCTGGTGCAATACAAGGGTGAACTGGAGATGGGTATCGATCTGGAACCGGTGCGTTATATCGCCACGGTGGACAAGTTTCTGCCACGCTGGCAAGCCGCCGACCGCGCGATCGCCGTACTCGGCGCGGAAGACGCGAAAGCGCTTGGTCTGTCGATACTCGGTGGCCGGGTGATCTACCAGGACGAGGCGCGAGTCGCGGTCGTGAAGCCATGACGCCGCAGGCTTTCGGTCTGATCATCACCGGCGTGCTACTGAACGCCTTCGCACAACTGGCGCTGAAGGCCAGCGTGCGCGACATGGGTGAGATCCACATGAGCGCCGCCACCGCGATGCCAGTGGCGATGCGTCTCGCCAGCGAACCCTGGCTGTGGCTCGGATTGGTGCTGTACGGCATCTCGGTGATCGTCTGGATACTCGCGTTGTCGCGCGTCGATGTCAGTATTGCCTATCCGATGCTGTCGATCGGCTACGTCGTCAATGCGGTGATCGCCTGGGCCTGGCTCGGCGAGGTGTTGTCGATGACGCGGATGCTCGGTATTGGAGTCATCATCGTTGGCGTTGTCATTTTAGCGAGAGGATGACAGCGCGGGATTTCGCTCCCGCGTGGCCGGAGAACGATGGCCCATTGCTTGACGGAGAGGCCTTTGTCGTTGAAGAAAGCACTTTGTTTCGTGACGCGATTGCGACCTTTTTGTCGATGCCGGGGCTGTTGTCTCCTGGCTGGGAAATCGGCTTGAACAGGATGTTGAAAAAGTCCTTCTGTGGACTTTTTCAACGACGGAACCGGAAAATGCCATTTTTCAACGGGCTGCTAGCCCGGATTTCTCACCGGGTCGCGTAGCGAGGCGAGGCCGCTCAACCGAGTGAACGCCAGTCAGTGCGCCGCATTGGGTGGTCGCAGTAGTGAACGGGTGAGAAATCCGGGCTAGAGGACCTGACTTTGATGCGGTGAAACCGCTATGATCAAAATCCTGCTTGCTGGATTCCTGCTCGTGGGTATCGCCTTCGCGGTCTATTTCAAATGGATGTTCAGCGATTCACTGTACTTCGATGGTCATTCGGTGAAGTATTGGTTGCTGGTGCCCGAGCTGGTACGGGAAGCACCCGTATTTGGCGAGGGTCTCCGTTACTATTACAGTGCCGGAGACGGTAGCTGGGTCGGGGGGTTCCTCCGTATCCTTTGTGTCGACAGAGACACGCGATGCCCTGGTCTCGCGCTATCGAGAATATTATGCCGCGCGGGGTGGGTGCCTGATCGCGGATGGTGAAGCCTGGCGGATCGAGTTGGGCGATGATGGTTGCTTGGATCTGCGTGTCGTCGACGAGGGCGGGTAGAGGCGTGCCGAGATTATGCGTTACAGGAACTGAAGATGTCGAATAAGGCAGATATCGAAACGGGTCGGTTGGTCTCTACTTGTAATTGCGGGTGGTTGGACCGGAATCATTTGGAAGATCCTTCGGCTTGTCCTTTCGTGGGCGCGAAAAACCCCTGGAAGCCGTTCGTTGACGAGAAGGTATCCTTGGTCAATGGCTGGTGTATGGAGCCGACTTCCGATCAGTTATCTCCTTTTGTTCAAGGTTATCGTTCCTACCGTGCCCAGGCCGAGGCGCGTTTCCCCGATGGTTCGCCCGGTTTCAACGTGACCTACAAGCAGGATATGGGAGGCTACGGACCGACATTCGGTATTGATCGATCCTATCTGGTACGCTTCGATCTGACCCACAGTCAGAAGAAATCGGTGGCTCTTACCATTTTCATGGCGCCTTTTTCGCGAGGCTTTGATGCCTACCAGGCTAATAGGTTCTGGAGATGGTTCACCGACAGCGGTTTCAGTCAGGAAGATCTTGTTTCGGATCTGCTTGGTTTTCATGTGGCGATTGGCGAGGTGACGCAGAGGCAGGTTCTGGATGCCTGCCAGCCGGTCTCCAAGGCGGCGTCCTTGGCGGTTTGGGATGCCAATGGCGTGGTGGGGAATCACAAGAAAAAGACCTTTGATCCGATGCTCATTGATCAGCCGCCATCGGAATGTGTTGGGCAACCCAAGGCTTTTCCCTTGCAATTCAAAAAGATCACCCCAGTCTCCAAGGGCAAACTGTTCGTCGATTTTCCCGGCTTGCCTGATGATGCTTGCGCCGATGCGCCCGCCAGGGGATGGCGCGCGCCGGTGCTCGGCCTGTAGACTGCACTGTTTTATGGGACGATCCCTGATGCTGCCATTCACCCGACCGACCCTGACGGAACAAGACGAACAAGCCGTGCTGGAGGTCATGCGCTCCGGCTGGATCACCACTGGGCCTAAGGTACTGGCCTTCGAGCAGGCGCTGGCCGATTACCTGGGAGGCGATGTTACCGTGCGCGCCTTCAATTCGGCGACCAGCGCCTTGGAGGCGGTGTTGCTTGCCACCGGCATCGGTCCGGGCGACGAGGTCATTGTGCCGGCGATGAGTTTTACCGCGACGGCGAATGTCGTCGTGCGCGCCGGCGCGCGGCCGGTGTTCGTCGATGTCGATCTGGACAGCCGCAATACCGATGCCGATTATGTCGAGGCGGCGCTGACGCCGCGTACCCGCGCGGTCATTCCGGTGCATTTCGCCGGCTTGTCGGTGGACATGGCGCCGCTGCGTGATCTGGCCGAGCATCACCGCCTGCTGTTGCTGGAGGATGCCGCGCAGGCGATCGGCACGCGGCATGCCGGTCGGCATACAGGAAGCAGCGGCAATCCCACCTGTTTCAGCTTTCATCCGAACAAGAACATCACGACCATCGAGGGCGGCGCGGTGGCGACCGACGATGCGGCGCTGATCCGGCGCTTGGAGCGTATCCGTTTCCATGGGATCGAAAGAAACACCGATGGCGACATGAATGTGCCGCTGTGGGGCGGTAAGATGAATCTGCCGGACATGCATGCGGCGCTGGGCCTCAGTCAGCTCGCGCGCTTGGATGCATTCAACCGCAAACGGCGTAAGCTGGCGGAGCGTTATTTGGAACAGTTGCCGGTTCACGATGCATTGCATCCGCCGGAGGGCGGGCCGGGCCACAGTTGGCATATGTTCTGCGTGCGCGTGGACTACGGTGCGCTTGGCACGACACGGGCGGCGTTTCAGCAGGCATTGGCCGATCGCGATATCGGTAGCGGCGTGCATTACCCGGCGATGCATCTGTTCGGTCTGTATCGGAGCCATGGCTATGCGCCGGGTGATTTTCCGCATGCCGAAGCCATCGGCGAACAGACCCTGACCCTGCCACTGTTCCCCGGCATGGCGGTGGAAGATGTCGACAAGGTGTGCGTCGCGCTCGAAGAGGTGCTGAATGACTGAAGATCGCGCTATGCCGGCGCTGGAACTCAGCGTCGTGATCCCGGTGTACAATGAACAGGATGTCTTGCAGGCTTTGTTCGAACGCCTGTATCCGGCGCTGGATGCGCTCGGACGCTCCCATGAGGTGATCTTCGTCGACGATGGCAGTCGCGACCGATCGGCGGCGATGCTGCGCCAGCAGTACCAGCGACGCCCGGATGTCACCCGGGTGATCTTTCTGCGCGCGAACGCCGGCCAGCATGCGGCGCTGATGGCTGGCTTCGAGTACACGCGCGGCAAGACGGTGGTCACGCTGGATGCTGATCTGCAAAATCCCCCGGAAGAGATCGCTCGATTGCTGGAACAGATCGATGCCGGCCATGACTATGTCGGTTCGATACGCCGTCAGCGACAGGACAGTTGGTGGCGCGACAAGGCGTCGAAGTTGATGAACCGGTTGCGCGAGAAGATCACCAGCATCCATATGACCGATCAGGGTTGCATGCTGCGCGCCTACGATCGCGATATCGTGCAAGCGATGCTGGATTCACATGAGGCGCAGACCTTCATCCCGGCGCTGGGCTATCTGTATGCGGCGCGTCCCACGGAGGTGGTCGTAGAGCATGAGGAGCGCGCCGCCGGCGAGTCTAAGTATCCGCTGTACAAGCTGATCCATCTGAATTTCGATCTGATGACCGGTTTCTCGCTGGCGCCGCTGCAAATCTTCTCGGTGGTTGGTTTCTTCATCTCGGCGGTGTCGTTTTTCTTCGTGATCTATCTGGTATTGCGGCGCTTGATCGTCGGGCCGGAGGTCGAGGGCGTGTTCACGCTATTCGCAATCCTGTTCTTCGTTGCCGGTATCATTCTTTTCGGTATCGGTTTGCTCGGCGAATACGTCGGTCGCATCCTGGTGCAGTCGCGTGGCCGGCCGCGCTATCTGGTCGGTTGCGTGCTGAGCCGGGACAGCGAACAGGATTGTCCAGAATGAAGCCAGCGGGCAGGGCGGTGGTATTCGCCTATCACGATGTTGGCGCGCGTTGCCTGTCCATGCTGCTGGCGCATGATGTCGATGTCGCGCTGGTGGTCACGCATCGCGACGATCCCGACGAAAACATCTTCTTCGACAGTGTCGCCGGGCTGGCCGGGTTGGCCGGTATTCCGGTCGTCATGCCAGACGATCCAAAAGCCCCGGCGCTGCTCGATCGCCTGCTTGCCATCGCGCCGGATTGGTTGTTCTCGTTCTACTATCGCCGCCTGCTCGGCCAGGCGATTCTCGATACACCGCGCGCTGGCGCGTTCAACCTGCATGGTTCGCTACTGCCGAAATATCGCGGCCGGGTGCCGATCAACTGGGCGGTCTTACATGGCGAGAGCGAAACCGGCGCGACCCTGCATCGCATGGAACTCAAGCCGGATGCCGGCGCGCTCGTCTCCCAGCGGCGCGTACCCATCCTACCGAACGACACCGCCTACCGGGTATTCGGCAAGGTCGTGGTTGCCGCCGAGCTGGCGTTGGAGCACGCCTTGCCCGGCATCCTGCGGGGCGACATCGAAGAGACACCGCTCGACCTGTCAGCGGGCAGTTACTTTGGCGGCAGGAGACCGGAGGATGGCCGGATTTCATGGCATAATGGCGCGTGGTCGATCCACAACCTGATCCGCGCCGTTGCCCCCCCCTATCCGGGCGCATTCTGTGATGTGTCGGGCGATGCAGGCGAGCAGCGCCTGCAATTGCTCGGCAGCTACTATCGTGGTGAGCCGGCGCGCGGCGACCGGGCGCGTATCTATTGGGAACGGGGTCGCTGCCATGCCGATTGTGTCGACGGCGAGCGCCTGCTGTTGACATCGCTGGCGCTGGACGGCGTGCTGTTGGATGAGGCTGCGTTCCGTGCCCGTTTCGGCGAAGAGATTCCTTTCAACTAGCTTTGGAGCCCGCATGAATATCCTGATCCTTGGTGTCAATGGCTTTATCGGACATCATCTGTCACAACGCATCATCGACACCACAGACTGGAACGTCTACGGCATGGACATGCAGTCCGATCGCCTTTCCGGCCTGCTGGATCACGAGCGCTTCCATTTCTTCGAGGGCGATATCACCATCAACCATGAATGGGTGGAGTATCACATCAAGAAATGCGATGTGCTGCTGCCGCTGGTCGCGATCGCCACGCCGGCGACCTATGTGAAGAATCCGCTGGCGGTGTTCGAGCTGGACTTCGAGGCCAATCTGCCATTGATCCGCGCCTGCGTGAAGCATGGCAAGCGCGTGCTGTTTCCGTCGACTTCCGAGGTCTATGGTATGTGTCGCGACGAGGCCTTTCATCCGTATGAATCCGAGCTGGTGCTGGGTCCGATCACCAAGCCGCGCTGGATCTATTCCTGTTCCAAGCAATTGTTGGATCGGGTGATCGCCGCCTACGGTCAGCAGGCGGGTCTGGAATATACCCTGTTTCGACCGTTCAACTGGATCGGCGAGGGACTGGACAGCCTGCATACCGCGAAGGAGGGCAGCTCGCGCGTGGTCACCCAGTTTCTTGGCCATATCGCCCGTGGCGAGCCGATTCAACTGGTCGACGGTGGCATGCAGCGGCGTAGTTTCACCGATGTCTCCGATGGAATCACGGCATTGATGAAGATCATCGAGAACAAGGGGGGGCGGGCTTCGGGCAGCATCTACAATATTGGTAACCCAGCGAACGATCTGTCCATCCGTGAACTCGCCGAGCTGATGCTGGAGATTGCCCGCGAGTTTCCGGAATACCAGCCCGGCGCGGCCAGGACCACCATTGTCGAGACCTCTTCCGGCAAATACTATGGCGAGGGCTATCAGGATATCCAGACGCGCGTGCCATGGATAGAGAATACCAAGGCGGACCTGGACTGGTCGCCCCGGGTCGATGTGAAGAATGCGCTGCGCGGGATCTTCGATGCCTACCGCGACCAAGTCGCCGAGGCGCGCGCTTTGCTCGACAGCTGATGCGTATCGGTCTGAAGGTCGATGTCGACACCCTGCGTGGTACGCGCGAGGGCGTGCCGGCGCTGTTGCGCCTGTTCGACGAATACGACGTCAAGGCGACTTTTCTGTTCAGCCTGGGGCCGGATCATACCGGCCGCGCGCTGAAGCGGGTGTTCCGGCCGGGGTTTCTGAGCAAGGTCAGCCGCACCTCGGTGACCAGTCATTATGGTATCAAGACCCTGCTGTATGGCACCTTGCTGCCTGGTCCGAACATCGCGAAACACGCTGGCGACATCATGCGCGCGGCGCGCGACGCCGGCCACGAGGTCGGCATCCATTGCCACGACCATATCAAATGGCAGGACTATGTTGCGTGTCAGGATGCCGACTGGACCCGGCGCGAATTCGTCAAGGCAGTCGAGGCGTTCGAGCAGGTCTTCGACGAGGCGCCGCGCACCCACGGCGCGGCTGGCTGGCAGATCAACCCGCACGTCCTGACGCTAGAGGAAGAGTTTGGCCTGGACTATGCCAGCGATGGGCGCGGCAAGACGCCATTCTATCCAGTGTTGCAAGGCGTGCGCGCGCGCGTGCCGCAGATTCCGACCACCTTGCCGACCCTGGATGAGCTGATCGGTATTGGCGACATCAGCGAGGACAATGTGCATGAATATGTCTTCGTCGAGAGTCAAAAGCCGTTGCCGTTTCACGTCTATACCTTGCATGCTGAGTTGGAAGGCATGAAGCTGTTGCCGGTGATGGAGAAGCTGTTGGTGATGTGGAAAGGCTCGCAGCGTGAACTCGGCAGCGTGCGCGATATCCATGATCAACTGCCGCTGGACGAACTGGCCGTTCACGAACTTGGTTGGGGTGAGTTGCCCGGCCGTTCCGGCCATTTGATCATGCAGGGCAGACTGCTGGTGAGAAATCTCGATGCGGAAGCGAATCAAGAATAAGGAGCTGCGTGACACCGTCTATTCCGCGCCATCCAGGATTCATGGCACTGGCTTGTTCGCCGCGCGGCGCATAGAGAGAGGCGAGTACATTGGCACCTATGGCGGCCCATCGGCGAAGCGCGATGGCACCTATGTACTCTGGGTGTACAACGAGGATGGCACGGTCGCCGAGGCGCGCAGCGGCCGTAATCTGCTGCGTTACCTGAACCACGCCAAGCCCGGCAACGCCGAGTTCGATGGTTTCGATCTGTATGCAACCAAGGTGATTCGCAAGGACAGGGAGATTACATTTGATTATGATGGTGACTAGCCCGGATTTCTCACCCGTTCACGACTGCGACCGCCCAATGCGGCGCGCTGAGCTGCTCAACGTAGTGTCGACTACGCCTGCGTGGCCCTCGGTCGCGAATGCCAGCCATCACACCACCTTGAGCGGCCTCGCTCGCGACCCGGTGAGAAATCCGGGCTAGGAGTCTGTCGGACTTAGCAGGATGTTGAAAAAGTCCTTCCACGAACTTTTTCAACGACGGAACCGTAAAATGCGATTTCCCGGTTCCTTCATTTTCAATGACTTGCAGTCATCGAAAATGGCGGGTTAATCGTGGCGCGGGGATACGCCATCGTTAGTGACATTCGATGTAAGTTATTGTCCATAAATAGGTTATGCGCAATATTGCCGATGGACGAGGGCGCGCAATCAACAGATCAGGATGGCCTGTTTGATTACCGGGTCGAAACGACGTCTCTGTAACGAGTCAGCTCACTACTGAAATTTGCCTTTCGGGGATGAGCTGATGCCTTGCTTCAGGCAAATGCGCCTTGTGACTCTACATCGAATGCCTTCAGCATGGTGCTGAAACTCCGGTTGTTGCTACCAACCAACAACGCTTCGAAGATCTCACGTTCCGTCCAGCCTGTCTGTTTCAAGCTTTCCAGTGAGGTCCTCGTTTGATATGCCGGGTCGTTCAATGTCGCCAGCACATGCTTCAGCAAGGTTTTTTCTCTATCGTTCAACGGTGCCATGTCAGGGTTGTCGCGCGCCGCGTGAACGGCCCCGATATCGACGCCGAGGTTACCCAGGATTGCCTCGTTGAAATCGATGCAGAAATTGCACTCGCTTTTCGACGCCACCAAGTAACGCACCATGGCAAGAAATTCCTGCCGGAAACTCGGATGCGCCATGAAGTACCCTACGTTGCCAAGAAACGCTTCGAGCAATGGCGGACTGACGCTGTACAGTTTGAGTCCGTCGGGAACGAAGCCCATGCGCTCCTCGACGGCCGCGAGCATGGCGTCGACCTGGGTTTGTTCGTCGCGGCTCAGGGTTGATGTGATCAATGCGGATTGTGTCATCGTCTTCTCCTTTGAATAAATTACAGACCGGTCGGTCTATATTATGGTTAAAAACTCCATCTGTTAGCGTGAGAGCATGCAGTCGGTTGTCCGGGGTCCGTCCGTGGGAACGCCGCGAATGCGTCCGGGTAGACTGATTTGGCCTCGCTATCACCCACTGGGAGTGTGGGAATGCGGGAAGTGCTGGAGGCATTTCCAGTGTCCTGGCTCGGACATCCCGTGGCCGAGTCACAGACAACATTCATGACGGGGGAGGTGCTGTGTTCGTCATGGGGATTAGATGGGTCTTCAAAAACTGAATCGCTTGCCCAAGCGCTTTCGGTTCTTGCCTGGCCTTGTCGAGCAGCAGTGCGCCCTCGATCAGACTGAGAATGGCTTCGGCTTCGTCGTCCGCTTCCAGGTGTTTGTCGATTTCCCCGCGCTGCATGGCTTCCTCCAGTAGTCCGCTGAAAAGCCGGCGGTAGCGCGAAAAACATCATTGAGTTTCTTGCGCGCCAAGCGGCTATCGGTGCTCAGTTCCAGGGTGAAATTACCAAAGAGACAGCCACATATGTGTCCTTGTGTATACTGCGCCTTATGTCTTGTCAGGATCACGTCCAATATCGTGAACAAGCGTTCCAATGGCCCTGTCCGCTTGCTCGACAATGCACTCCGCATCTCGGCCTGGACCTTGTCGAAGTGCCACTCGATCACCTCTACCGCAAGCTGCTCCTTGCTTTTGACGTAGTAATAAAAGTTGTTCTTGGTAACACCCGCCGCGCCGATGGTGGCATCCAGACCGGTGGCGTTGTAGCCACGCAGGTAGAACAGTTCATCGGCGGTGCGAAGAATCTTCTCCCGGGTGGCTGCGGCTTTGGCGGAGAGTGCGTTCATCATTAAACAGACCGGTCAGTATAAATTAGATTCAGGCATTCGAGTCGTGGCTTGTCAAGACTTGCTTCGATGCATGGGATTGCAATTCGTGTCGCGCAGAATGGCTCGGTGTGGCGAGGTCTGGCAGGGTGATTAGCGTGAAAGTGCGAGGTCGGTTGCCAGTGATTCGTCCGTGGGAATGCCGTGAATACGTCCGTGTAGGCTTGGCCTCGGTATAATCCATGGGGAAGTGGGGAATGCTGGAGATGGCGGGAGCATTTTCAGTGCCTCGGCTTGCACATCCCACGGCCAAATCACGGGCAGTCTTTCATGGCAGTGGAGATGTTTCCTCATCGTGAAAGTGGATCAGTATCTCCCGGTTCTATCGTAGGATACTCTCGTTCCAGCCATGCCGATAAGTTATTAGGCGCGGCGATCATCCCTTCCGCTCCCCACTCTCCGGGCCTGTCTTCTTCGCCGATATAGCCGAACAATGCGACCAGAGCTGGCATGCCGGCGTTGTGCGCGGCTTGGATATCGCGCTCGGCGTCGCCGATATACAGGGTTTCACGAGGTTCGGAGCCAAGTTGCCGACAGGCAGTCAGCATCGGCAAGGGATGTGGCTTGCGCTCGGCGGTGGTGTCGCTGCTGATGATGCTGGCGGCGCGCCTGTCCAGTTTCATCGCGGCAAGTAATGGGTTGGTCAACCAAGCGGGTTTGTTGGTGACGATGCCCCAGGGGATGGCGCGTTGCTCCAGTTCGTCGAGTACCTCGGCCATGCCGGGGAAAAGCCGGGTTTGGCGGCAGATGTTGTCTTGGTAGATGCGCAAAAATGTCTGGCGCAGCGGTTCAAAATCGGGGTTATCTGATTCGATGCCGAAGCCGAGGTGGATCAAGGCGATGCCGCCATGCGATACCGCGGGGCGGATGGTCTCGAAGGGTAGCGGTTTGCGGCCGTTCAGATGCAATGTCTCGTTCAATGCCCAGGCCAGGTCGGGGGCCGTGTCGGCGAGGGTGCCGTCCAGATCGAACAGCACGCCCTGAATGCGTGTCATGCTTTTTCGGTACAGGATAGGTAGTTCACAGAGACATCGCGCGGGTCGAGCTTATAGGTGTCCGTCAATGGGTTGTAGGTCATGCCGCTCAGATCCCGGGTCGTCAGCCCGGCGCGGCGCGCCCAGGCGTCGAGTTCGGACGGACGGATGAAACGCGCGTATTCATGCGTGCCGCGTGGCAGCAGGCCGAGTACGTATTCGGCACCGATGATCGCGTACAGGTAGGATTTCGGATTCCGGTTCAGGGTCGAGAAGAGTACCTTGCCGCCGGGCTTGACCAGTGTCGCACAGGCGCGAATGACCGATTCCGGGTCAGGCACATGTTCCAGCATTTCCATGCAGGTGACGACATCGAAGCTGCCGGGCCGTTCCTCCGCCAGCGTTTCGACCGGTTGCTGGTGGTAGTCTACCTCCCGTCCACTTTCGAGCAGATGCAGTCGGGCGACGCGGATATTCGCCTCGCCCATGTCGATGCCGGTGACATGCGCGCCGCGCGCGGCCATGCTCTCGGCGAGTATCCCGCCGCCGCAGCCGACATCTAGCACTTGTTTGTCTTCGAGCCTCGCATGGCTATCGATAAAGTCGAGGCGTAGCGGGTTGATCTCGTGTAACGGCTTGAATTCGCTGTGTGGGTCCCACCAACGAGAGGCGAGAGCTTCGAATTTGCCGATCTCGGCGGGATCGACATTGGCGGCGGTTTCGGACATCGCGAGCATCCTGAATAGGGGCGTGGCGCCATTATATAGCCGTCGTTCGCGATGAGGTACAATAGCGCGCATTTATCCGATGCAAACAAGGTAAACGATGGACAAAATCAAGGTGGACAACCCGGTCGTCGAACTCGACGGCGACGAGATGACGCGCATCATCTGGCACTTCATCAAGGAGAAACTGATTCTCCCGTATGTGGATCTGGACATTCGCTATTTCGATCTGAGCATTCAGAAACGCGATGAAAGCGACGACCAGATAACCCTCGACGCGGCCAACGCGATCAAGGAGGTCGGCGTCGGTATCAAGTGCGCGACCATCACGCCGGACGAGGCGCGGGTCGAAGAATTCGGCCTGAAGAAGATGTGGCGCAGCCCGAATGGCACTATCCGCAATATCCTGGGCGGCACGGTGTTCCGCGAGCCAATCATCTGCAAGAATATTCCACGTTATGTCGGTGGTTGGACGAATCCCATAGTGATCGGTCGTCACGCCTTCGGCGACCAGTATCGCGCGACCGATTTCACGGTGCCCGGCGCGGGCCGTCTGATGATGAAGTTCGAGCCGGCCGATGGTGGCGAGGCGATAGAACACGAGGTCTTCGAGTTCCCCGAGGCCGGCGTCGCGATGGGCATGTACAACCTCGATGAATCCATCCGTGGCTTTGCGCGCTCGTGCATGCATTTTGCCCTGGCGCGTAAGTGGCCGCTGTACCTGTCTACCAAGAATACTATTCTCAAGGTCTACGATGGTCGCTTCAAGGATCTGTTCCAAGAGGTCTACGAGGCCGAATTCAAGACCGACTATGAAGTCGCCGGTATCTGGTATGAACACCGCCTGATCGACGACATGGTCGCCTTTGCGATCAAGACCAGCGGTAAGTTCGTCTGGGCATGTAAGAACTACGATGGTGATGTGCAGTCCGACGTGGTCGCGCAGGGCTTTGGCTCGCTCGGATTGATGACCTCTGTGCTGCTGACGCCGGATGGCAAGGTTGCCGAGGCCGAGGCCGCGCATGGCACCGTCACGCGCCATTACCGTCAGCATCAGCAGGGTAAGAAGACCTCAACCAACCCGATTGCATCGATCTTTGCCTGGACGCGTGGCCTGCTGCATCGTGCCAAGTTGGACGGCAACGATGCGCTGAAGGCTTTTGTGGAAACCTTGGAAAAGGTCTGCGTGGATACCGTCGAAGCCGGCTATATGACCAAGGATCTGGCCCTGTTGGTCGGCGATGACACGCCGTTCATGACCACAGAGGAATTCCTCGCCAAGCTCGATGAAGGCTTGCAAGCCCGGATGGCTGGCTGAGTCTTCGACGTGCTGAATCCGCTCGGCGCACTGTTGCGCGATGCCGGCCGGCAACTGCTGTTGCCGCGCCTGAATCGCGTGTCGCGTGACTACAAGGCCGATGGTAGCCTCGTCACCGGGGCTGATCTCGCCCTGCAGGATCATCTGTTGCGTGAGCTGAATCATCGTTGGCCTGACATCTCGCTATTGTCCGAGGAGATGTCGGAGGCCGAACGCAGGCGAGCATTGGACAATGCCGCGCATGGTGTCTGGGTGTTGGATCCACTCGATGGCACGACCAACTTCGCCAGCGGCATCCCGTATTTCTGTATCTCGGTGGCGCTGATACGCCACAGAGAACTGGAGCTGGGTGTCGTCTATGATCCGAATCGTGACGAACTCTTTACCGCCGAGCGGGGGCGGGGCGCCGAGCTGAACGGTGAGTCGTTGTGCTTGATACCCTCCGATCTGGCATTGCGTCAGGTGGCGGCGATCGTCGATCTCAAACGCCTGCCGAGCGCGATGGCGACACATTTGGCCACTGCTCCACCTTATTGTTCGCAACGCAGTTTCGGTTCGGTTGCGCTGGACTGGTGCTGGCTGGCGGCTGGGCGCGGGCAGTTGTATCTGCATGGCGGCATGAACCTCTGGGACTATGCGGCAGGTCTGCTGATCTTCCAGGAATCCGGCGGTCACGCCAGTACCCTGGATGGCGAAGCGGTATTTCTTCCGCGACTTGAGAAGCGCTCCGCCGTGGCCGCCGTGGACCGACACCTGTTTGATGCTTGGCGGCGGGGATTGGCCGAATACCATCAAGGCGCCTGATCATGCTCGACACAGGCAGTTTTCAGCGACTTACGTGATCATGCTAGAATATTAGACTTTTAAAATATACGGGAGAGAGTCCGTGGCAGTGGTTGAGTTGAATAAAAATACCTTTGAAGATGCGGTGAAGGACAACAGTTTTGTCATCGTCGATTTCTGGGCGCCCTGGTGCGGCCCATGCCGCAGCTTCGCGCCGACCTACGAAAAGGTTTCGGAAGAGTTCCCGGACATCGTGTTCGCCAAGGTCAATACAGAGGATGAACAAGAGATTGCGGCGCATTTCAGTATCCGCTCCATCCCCACATTGATGGTTTTTCGCGACAATATCATCATTTACAGCGAAGCCGGCGCGCTGCCGGAGGCCGCGTTCCGTGAGCTGGTCTCCAAGGCTGGTGAGCTGGACATGGATGAGGTGCGCAAGCAGGTCGAAGAACAACAATGATCACCGTGGGGTCGTCGTCGGCCAATGTTTGGCTGGCGATGCCCTCTTGTTGTAGGCTGTGCTGTTCCCGTATATTCAAGCAGTACGGATATATGCGTGAAAGCACGTAATCCGTTGCCTGTGATTCGTTCGTGGGAATATCGTGAATACCTCCCTGTAGGCTTGATTTTGGCATAACCCATGGGGAGGCTGGAAATGCAGAGGGCATTTCCAGCGTCTTTCCTTGGACATCCCGCAGCCGAACCCCAGGTAACCTTTATGACGATGGAGTGCGCTCCTATCATGAAAGTTAGTCGCTCCCAACTTGGCATCGGCTATTTAGCTCCTGTTTTTATTCGATTTCAGTAATTTTTGTAACGATTTATCTTGCGACAAGGGAGCGATAGCCGAACCGAATTATCTTTAATCAGTAAGTATTGCCCAAGGACGTGGGCTGGCGGTGGAATCGCCACGTCCGGGGAAGGTGGATTATGAAAAAACAGAACGACGTTGGAGACGTGGAAAACAGCGCACAAACGTCATCGTACGACCCTTTGTTGGAGGAGCGGAGTGATACTCCGCGTCGGGGGCGTCCGATTTCGATCGAGGTGCTGAAGAGGAAACTCGCGGAGGCCGAGCAACGCGCTGTGATCGAGCGAGACAAGCGAAGGACGCAGGTGGCGCAAGCGCGTGACAAAGCCGCGCGTGCTGTCGCCGAGAAAATGGTGATGCGTGGCGAGTTGGCCGAGATCCGGCGAGAGCTGGCGGCGATTACCCGGCAATGGGCGGCAGAGAAAAAGGAAGCCGCGCGCGCTGCCAAGAAGGAAGCTGCCTGGGAGATTGCGCTAGAACGGTTTCGTCGCCGCTGGGACAAGGAATACCAGGAAAAAGAAGCGCGCGCGCACAAGCGGGGACCTGGTCGGCCAAGGAAACGTGGGCGTCCGAAAGGTTCGCGGAACAAGCCGAAGACATCTTCGGACTGAATCTTCCGTTCCATTCCCGATGCGGGTGGCCGGTTCTGTCCCGTGCCAAGGCAATAGCCAGATCGGAGCGGCATGAATCCCTGGGTTGCCGGTCCGGTGGACTCCGAACAACCCTGTATCGAGGAGTGGAATGCGACAAGGCTATCCCTGGCTAGACCCGGACATCCTGTCCGGTCGGCCCAACGTGGGCGCGATGCTGGACCTCTGCGAGGAGAACTACGCCTGCCTGCTGCGCCTGATTCCCGGACTCCGGCGGTTGCGGGTCGGTGAGCAGGCCTGGATTGAGAAGAACGCGCTACTCTATGTGTTGGTTCAGGAGCAGACTCCCTATACCACCACGATACGCCTGACCTATCTATTTGCATCCAGCGATTCGGCACGTTCTTCTCCAATGGGAGCTGACCCCGATGCCCGTATCCGCCTCTATCACGATGCGCGTCAGATCGAGGTGCTGGGCCTGGAACAGAATGCCTTGCCGATTCGCGCGGGCTATCAAGCCCCTTCATTACTGATCAAGTGGCGACTCAACCTGTTTCTTTCCAAATGGCTGGGTTACTGTTGGCGGCAAGGCTATTGTTTCGACACGGCCTGTTTTGGCGAACTCGACGAGAATTGCATGGGTTGACAGCGGCGAGCCAGGAACCCAATGGCGCGCATGCGATAATCCGACGTTCGATTAGCGTGAAGGTATGTGGTCGGTTGCCTGTGATCCGTCGGCGGAATGCCGTGAATACGTTCCTGTGGGCTTGGCCTCGGCATAACCTACGGGGAAGCGGGTCATGCTGGAAACGTCGGGAGCATTGCCAGTGTCCTGCGTCCGATATTCCTCGGTCGAACCACAGGCAACCCTTGGCAGGGGTGTTTCAGCCCCCATCGTGGAAGTTAGGGGATCTCGAAAAATCGAGATTCCCGTTAGCCGTAACTGGCTTCCGGTCACCCCTTATCAAGTAATGTAATCAGAATGGAACAGCACATAGAAAATTTGCATTTTACAGTGTAAGTATTTGCTTATATATTGAATGTCGGAAAGCGAGAGCAGTTTCACCAAGGGCTTTCTAACAGGATGTTGAAAAAGTCCTTCCATGGACTTTTTCAACGACGGAACCGGAAAATGCGATTTCCCGGTTCCTTCATTTTCAATGACTTGTAGTCATCGAAAATGGCGGGACATCCCTGTATCGCACACAGGCTGTTGAGAAATGCCATTTTTCAATAGCCTGCTAAAGCGTGTTTCATAACGAAGACCGATATTGAGGAGAATCAACAATGAAGACGATCGTAAAAGCTGCGGTTACTGCCGTTATCCTGGGTGCGTCGGTTTCCGCCAATGCATGGTGGGGACCGTGGAATGATGGCGGTTATGGCAACGGCTACAACAATGGTTGGGGGCGTGGCTGGGGTGATGGCAGCGGTGATGTCGACGGCTCGTTCAACATGAGTTTCAGTGGACACGGTCGCGGCAACGCCTATGGTTCGGGTTATGGCTACAATGGCTGGAATGGATATAACGGCTATGGCTACTATCCATATGCTCCTTATGGCTACGGCTACGGCTATCCGCCAGTACCACCAGTTGCCCCGGTGGCGCCCGTTGCTCCGCCGGCGCCTGCTGCCGCACCTGCCGCACCTGCCGCACCTGCCGCACAGTAAGGCCAAGGCTTGACAGATAGGATATGGCGCACAGGGACGTGCCTGAACGAATTCAAGAGGGTGTGATCATGAAGAAACTTGCAATTGTCGTAGCCTTGGCCGCGTTGGGGAGTGTAAATACCGCCAACGCGTGGTGGGGTAATGATGGCTGGGGTAACAACGGCTGGGGTAACGGTTGGGGTGATGGTGCCTTGGATGGCTCCATGAGCTTCAGCTTCAGTGGTCGCGCCCATGGCAATGCCTATGGCTCTGGTTATAATGGCTGGGATGGGTATGGCTACGATGCGCCTTACTGGGGTTATGCGCCATATCCCTATGTGATGGCTCCCGTGGTGGCTCCGGCTGTTGCCACGCCACAATTGACGGAAGAGCAGAAAGATACGCTTCAGGAGCAGGCTAAGGCTTACCAGGAGGCGCAAGCGAAGGCCTACCAGGCAGCCGTCGAAGCGCAGCGCAAGATGGCAGAGCAGATGACATTGGCGGCGCCTGTCGTCCGCGCGCCGGTAGCGCCGCAATTCACGCCACCTGTGATGCCACAGCCCCCGGCAATGCCAAGGTTCACGCCACCTCCGATGCTGGACTTCGCGCGGATGGCGCCGCCGACTCCTCCGGAGATGCCGGATTTTTCAGCGGAGATGGCCAAGGCCCAGGCAGAACGTGATGCCATGTTGAAGGACATGCAGGCGCGCCAAGCCAAGGCAATGGCGGAGATGGAAGCACGCCGCGCAGAAATGGAGAAGAAAATGGAAGCCGCGCGCAAGGCGGCGTTCGAGCAACGGACCGTCTCTGCCGACGCAAACGGAAATTGCAGCAGTTGAATCTGTAGTCCCACGAAAAAGCGCGTGGCTGTTCGGTTACGCGCTTTTTTGTCTGCGGTTTCCGATGGCAGGGTTCACCGTCGTCGCGCGATCTCCTTGCCGCGTGGGGCGGTTTTCCACCAGTTTTCGTGCGGACTCTCCTGAGTGGAGGTTTCGTGATCCACATAGCGTCTGTTGCCCCGCGCATCGGGTTTCAGAAAGCCCCAAGGCTTGACCTTCGCGCCATGCGCAAACAGTGTCCAGGCTTCGGGTGTGTCGGCCGGCAGAACGATGCGGTGAAAATCCTCGCCACGAATCAGGTTGAGTTGCCCCGGTTTCAGATGGTGGGTGACGATCCTGTCGTCGTCCAGGCGCAGTTCCTGATATCCGCCCGACAGGATGATTCCCAGCGCGCGCTTCCACGGGTGATCGTGCAGGCCACGATCTGGGTCGCTGGCGAGAAAGCGATGGATGTAGACACCGCCGCCACCCGGCAGGCGGAACAGGTGATAGCGTTCCAGATAGGGTTGACCATCGTTGCCATCGATGATGCGGCAGCGTAGCCGGCCGCTCAGGCGGCGGAGCAGGCGGGCGATCAGGGATTTTTTCTGCATGGGCGTGGATTCTAGCCCAGATTTCTCACCCGTTCACTACTGCGACCGCCCAATGCGGCGCGCTGACTGGCGTTCACTCGGTCGGGCTGCTCAACATAGTGTCGACTACGCCTGCGCGGCCCTCGGTCGCGAACGCCAGCCATCACACCACCTTGAGCGGCCTCGCTACGCGACCCGGTGAGAAATCCGGGCTAGCAGGTCGTTGAAAAATGGCATTTTTCAACGACCTGTGTGCGCTTCAGGGATGTACCGCCATTTTCGATGACTACAAGTCATTGAAAATGAAGGAACCGGGAAATCGCATTTTCCGGTTCCGTTGTTGAAAAAGGCCATGAATACGTCCGCGTCGGCATTTCCAGCGCCCTGTGTCGGATATCGCGCAGCCGAGCCACGGGCGACTTTCACGGTGGCGGAGGTATTGTCCGCCTCACGAGACTTAGGCATGCGTCTCTCCATTTCTACTGAGTATTGGCGGATACTTCAGTTATCATACGGGCCGGATGGCTCATATCCTGAGTCTGCAACAGAGGTTTTTCCCATTGGCTGAGTTTTCCGTCGGCAGTCTGGCGCTGTACAAGGTGCGTCCGGCGCGCGTGGTCGCGATCAGCGACAAGATCGAGATCGAACTGAAGGGCGGCAAGAGCAAGCGCGTGCGCGACAAGGATGTGCGGCTTCTACACCCTGGGCCCTGCCCGGCGCTGTCCGATCTGAAGGCGCGCCAGGCCGATATCGAGGAGAGTTGGGAATTGCTCGATGGCGAACAGGTGGGGCTGGCCGATCTGGCCGAACTGATCTTTGGTGAGTACACTCCGGCAACTGCGTGGTCGACTTGGCAGTATGTTGCCGATGGCTTGTATTTCGAGGGGACTCCGGAGCGTATCGTTGCCCGTCCGGCCGAGCGGATTGCCGCCGATCGCGAGGCGCGCGAGCGTAAACAGTTGGCCAAGCAGGCTTGGGACGAGATGATGGCCCGCTTGAAAACCGGTCGGATGGCGGACGCGGATCGCAAGGCGCTGGCTGAGGTCGAACGCGTCGCGCTGAATGCCGCGACCAGCAGCCGGATCATGGAGGCGCTGGGGCAGAGTGTGTCGGCGGAGCAGGCGCATGCCTTGTTGATCCGTATCGGTTACTGGCCGCTGGAATTCAACCCGCATCCGTTGCGTTTTGGCCTGGAGATGTCGGAGCCGGATCTGCCGGTGCCGGATCTGCCGGATGAATCACGGCGTGATCTGACCCATCTCGATGCCTGGGCGATCGACGATGAAGGCAATACCGATCCGGACGATGCGATCAGCATCGACGGCGATCGCCTGTGGGTGCATGTCGCCGATGTCGCAGCGTTGGTCCCGCCGGACAGCGAGTTGGATCGCGAGGCGCGCGCGCGCGCCGCCAATCAATACCTGCCCGAGATCACCGTGCACATGCTGCCGGAGGCGATCACCGAACAACTCGGTATCGGTCTGAGGGAGGTCTCGCCGGCTTTGTCCATCGGCTTTCACATCGATGAGGATGGCTCGCTCAGCGATATCGAGATCACCCCGTCGCGGGTTCGTGCCAGCCGTATCAGCTATCAGCAGGCCGATCGCCGTCTCGAAGAGGACGTGTTTGCCGCGATCCGGCGGTTGACCGATCGCTATCGTGAGCGTCGCAAGCGTCAGGGCGCGGCGCGTATCGACCTGCCCGAGGTCAGCGTGCGGGTTGTCGATGGCGAGGTGGTTGTCAAGCCGCTGCCGCGCATCGCCTCGCGGGACATGGTCACTGATGCGATGTTGGCGGCTGGCGAGGCGGCGGCGCGTTTCGCGCTGGCGCATGATATCCCGGTAGCCTTCGCCACCCAGCCGCCGCCGACGAGCGAGGTGTTGCCGGAGAACAATCTGCCGGCGATGTATGCTTTTCGGCGTAACTTCAAGCCGAGCCGCTCGCAGACGCAGCCCGAGCCGCATGCCGGGCTTGGTCTGGAGGTCTATAGCCGCACCACCAGTCCGTTGCGCCGCTATCTGGATCTGGTCACCCACCAGCAGTTGCGCGCCTTTCTGAAAGGCGAGACGCCGTTGAATCTTGCGCAACTGACTGAGCGTATCGGCGCCGCGGAGGCGGTCAGCGGCCTGATCCGCAAGGCCGAACGCTTGTCGAATACGCACTGGAAGCTGATCAAATTGCATCGCGATCCGGCATGGCGGGGCGATGCCGTTGTCGTCGAACTCAATGACAAACGCGCGACCCTGCTGGTGCCGACGCTCGCATTGGAGGCGCGATTGCGCACGCAGAAGCCTGTGTCAACCGGTGAGGAACTGACAGTGAAGTGCCGCGAGGCGGATATTCCCGGTTTGGCGGCAAGGTTACAGATCGTTTCATGATGGCTCGTCTCCCCTGCATGAACGAACATCCGGTCCGTCGCGCCGCTGCCTCACATTCCACGCGACCGGGCTGAGACAATGGGCGTCATCCAGCCATTGCCGTCTCGATTGGTCAACCAGATCGCCGCTGGCGAGGTGGTAGAGCGGCCGGCCTCGGTGGCCAAGGAACTGATCGAGAACAGCATCGATGCTGGCGCCACGCGGATCGATGTCGAGGTTGCGCAAGGCGGCGTCAAACTACTGCGCATCCGTGACAACGGGCGCGGCATCGGACGCGATGATCTGGCATTGGCGTTGGCGCGTCACGCGACCAGCAAGCTGCGCAGCCTCGAGGAACTGGAGTGCGTCGACAGCATGGGCTTTCGTGGCGAGGCGCTGCCGTCAATCGCCTCGGTCTCGCGTCTGACCATCAGCAGTCGCCTTGCTGACGAGGATGAAGCTTGGTTGATCCATGGCGAAACCCTGGAGATAGAACCGGCAGCCCAGCCGTCTGGCACCACCGTCGAGGTGCGCGATCTGTTCTATAACACACCGGCGCGACGCAAGTTTCTGCGCACCGAGAAGACCGAGTTCTCGCATCTGGAGCAAGTGGCGCGGCGCATGGCGTTGGCGCGACCGGATATCGGTTTCTCGCTGACACACAACGGCCGCCAAGTGTTCAACCTGACACCCGTCGACGACGTGGAGCAGCAGCCGAAACGGCTCGCGGCAGTACTCGGCAAGGCCTTCGTCGAGTCCGCCATCCCCTTTACGCGCGAGGCGGCCGGTCTGCGTTTGTATGGTTGGGTGGCAAAGCCAACCTTCTCGCGCTCGCAGGCCGATATGCAGTACTTCTATGTCAATCGTCGTTTGATCCGCGATAAGCTGGTCAGCCATGCGGTTCGCCAGGGTTATCAGGACGTGCTCTATCACGGTCGTCATCCGGCCTATGTACTCTACCTGGAGATCGACCCAGCGCTGGTCGATGTCAATGTACATCCGGCCAAGCACGAAGTGCGCTTTCGCGAATCGCGCATGGTGCATGACATAGTGTTCCGCTCACTGCACCATGCGTTGGCTGAGGCGAAGGCGGGCATGGAGAATCCGGCCGTCGATGCCGCGCCGGCCGAGGCTTCGACGCCGCCTCCGGCATTTGGCGCTTCATTGGACGATGCGCCTCGGCAACAGCCGATGCGTTTTCCGGTACGCGAGAACCACGCGGGCTACAACCAAGCGTTTCAGCAGTATGCGGCGCCGCTGGCTGGCGCGCCTTCCTCAGTGTCGCCGGATGGCCGCGCGCCGGCCGAACGCGTGACGGAAACTATCCCGCCACTTGGCTTCGCGCTGGCGCAACTGCATGGCGTATATATCCTTGCGCAAAATGCCGAGGGTCTGGTGATTGTCGATATGCATGCCGCGCACGAGCGCGTCACCTACGAAGGCTTCAAGCGCGCCTGGGAGGCGGATGGCATCAAATCCCAGCCGCTGTTGGTTCCGGTCAGCCTCGCGGTCAGCCCGCGCGAGGCCGATCTGGCCGAAGCGCACGCCGAGGTATTCGGTCGGCTGGGCATGGAGATCGCGCGCCTGGGCGAGGAAACCCTGGTGGTGCGCGCCTTGCCGGCGTTGCTACGTCACGCCGATGCGGAAAGACTGTTGCGCGATCTGTTGTCCGATCTGGCTGTTCATGGGCGTAGTGAGCGGCTGCGCGAGGAGATCAACCAGATACTCTCGACCATGGCTTGCCACGGCTCGGTGCGCGCCAATCGTAGTCTGAACATCGATGAGATGAACGCCCTGCTACGGGATATGGAAGCAACCGAGCGCAGCGGTCAATGCAATCACGGCCGTCCGACCTGGACCCGGCTCGGCCTGAGCGAGCTGGATAAGCTGTTTTTACGCGGCCAATGAGTAGACGTAACCTGCATCCACTGGCGTTGGCGGTGTTGCTGGAACGGGATGTCGCGCGGAAATGTCATCTTGTCGCCGAGCTGCGGCGTGCGTGGCATGCTGGAGAATTAGTCAGTGAGTCGGCCAAAGCGCCGGACATCACCACACCCGGCCGTCCCGCCTTGCCGGAGTTGGTCAACCCCCGTCAACTGCCGCGTCGGCGTCTTGGCAGCGAGGCGGGACGCCTGTCGATGATCCATGCGATCGCGCATATCGAATTCAATGCCATCAATCTTGCGGTCGACGCAGTAACTCGATATCCCGGCATGCCGTCCGGGTTTTACACGGACTGGATCGACGTGGCCGCCGACGAGGCGCGGCATTTCGAACTGTTGCGGGCGCGGCTGGCCGAGGCGGGGGCCGTCTATGGTGACTTTCCCGCGCATGACGGACTCTGGGACATGGCGCTGCGCACGCGTCATGATCCACTCGCGCGCATGGCGTTGGTGCCTCGGGTCATGGAAGCACGCGGCCTGGATGTCACGCCAGGAATCATGCGTAAGTTCAGCGGTATCGGCGACCATGCCACGGTAGCGGTGTTGGAGCTCATTCTGCGCGAGGAGGTCGCTCATGTCGAGGCTGGTCGCGTTGGCTTCGCCATCTATGCCGGCAGCGTGGTCTGGAACCGGAAGCGACCTATTTCAGTCTGTTACGTGAATACCTGCGCGGCGAAATCCGCTGTCCGCTGCATCATGCCGCGAGGCGCGAGGCCGGGTTTAGCGAAAATGAGTTGAAGAAGCTAGAAGAGCTATGCGTAAAGCACTGACTTTTATATTTTTTATCGTTTTCTATCCGCAAAATCTCTGGGCGGTGAAGGCCGATGTGCTGGCGTATCGCGTGCAGGAATCCGGCAGTGAACCCTACACCTCGCGTTTCCTGGTCACGCCGCGCTGGCTGCGCCTCGATCAAGGCGAGGGTACCGATGGCTATCTGCTCTACGACCGCGAAAAGCAGATTATCCACGATGTGTCGGACGCGGACAGAACGGTTCTGGAGATCGACGCGCCCGCTGGGCGACGCGGTGGCCAGCCGGCCGGACTTCGATTGAGCGTAACACCGGTTGCCGAACCGGGCGGTCCGTCGATTCGAGGGATCAAGCCACGACATTATCGCTTGCGCGTAAACGGAAAGGATTGCCAGGAGATCGTTGTGTTGCCCGATGCGATGTCGAATGCGGTTGGCGCATGGCGGGAGTTTTCATCCCGCCTGGCCGATCAGCAATGGACGACATTGGCCAACATGCCCGCGGGCAGCCAAAGCGAATGCGACCTGGTGACGCATGTGTATGCGCCGAATCGGGGCTTAAGTCTGGGCTTGCCGGTGTATTGGCATATCCCGGACAAGGACCGCGCGTTGCAGAACTACGCCAGCGGTCGCCACGTGGCCGATGCGCTGTTCACGCTGCCCAAGGGTTATCGACGTATCGGCTTGCCGACCGCTGGGGAGCGTCATCCCAGCCGAAAGGATACTTCGATCCAGGGTGACAGTCGCCCATGAGGGACCCGGCGGATCAAGGCGAAACGGTGATGCCGACGGAAAGCATCGCGCTGCTTTCGGCGTCGAAACTGTAGCCATCCGCGACGATGTTGGTGATGCGCAGTCGATAGTTGCCGGTCATGATCGCCGGCACCCGCATGTCGGCGAACCATTTCCAACTGCTGGGATCGATATGGCGGCTCTGCTCCACTTCGCTGCCATCCGGCATGGTCCAGACGCAATGCACGGTGACATCCTTCAGCGTGCGGTTGATTTCGTCTTTTATCCAAATCATGGCGGTTACCCGGCTGGAATTCAGCCCCCAGAGCGGTCGATAGGCGCGCATCGAGATGCGATCGACATGCAGGCAGCGGGAGGTACAGGGCACGTCTTGCGAGTTGACGGTGATTGCAATACGCTGACTAACGCTGCCGCCTTGGTCGTCGGTCACGGTGAGCACGGCATCGTAGATGCCGGGCGTCGTGTACGTGTGGGAGGCGTCGGCGGCATCGGCGCTGGCGCCGTCACCAAAATCCCAGTGATAGGCGACGATGGCACCATCCGGGTCGTTAGACGAAGAACCGCTCAGATTGACCGTCAACGGCGCTCCACCGCTGGTGATGTCCGCATTTGGCACGGCGATCGGCAGAATGTTGTCGGGGTTGACCAGCGCCAACGAGGTTTCGAGGGCGCCGCTCGAGGCCGAATCGAAATCATAACCGGCCTTCCTGACGTCGATGATGCTGAATCGATACTGTCCATAGTCACCCAGGGTATGCAGGCGAAACTCGACACGCAGGCGATTTCCCACCACGGCGTACTGGTCGAAGGTGGAACCGTTTGGGCGCGTCCATAACCCATGCACGATAGCGCCACGTGCGCTGCTGGCGTTACCGGCCTGGTCTAATACCCGGGCCTGTGCGGTGATACGTGTCAGTCCGTGGCCAAGAGAGGCTGCGCTCAGCTGGATTCCGGGTATATGCAGGCAGTTGCCCACGCATGCCAGGGTGGCGGCGGATATAGGGAAAGCTGGCAAGAGAAAAAGTAGAAAAAAGGTGGCGCGTAGCAGCTTGTTCGAACGGTCTGTCGAGCGTAAATTCATTGTTATCGTCCTCTATCGATACAGCGAGATCGTCATGGAAGTCGCAGGAAGCTCCTGCCACACAAAATCCTAGCCCGTTTAACTTAAGTCAAACTTAGTTACGGGACGCCAAATGGATGCTTTGTGACATATGTGGGGCATTTGTTTCTAAAGTGTGAACTCTACCTATGTTTTGTTCATTCTTACGAATTATAGTCCTAATACGATTTCCTTGGGTAGTACCGGCATCGTGCCGATCAACGGTGCTAGAATGCGGATATTTTTGGGCTTGGTGACACACACATGCTGAAGATCCATAATGACCTCACTCGCGTCAAGGAGACGTTCGTCCCGATTCAACCGGGGAAAGTGCGCATGTACGTGTGCGGCATGACGGTCTATGACTATTGTCATCTGGGACACGCGCGGGTGATGGTGGTATTCGATATCGTCTATCGTTATCTGAGGTTTCTTGGTTACGATGTCACCTACGTGCGTAACATCACCGATATCGACGACAAAATCATTCAACGTGCGAATGAGAAAGGTGAGTCTTTCCAGTCGCTTACGCGGCGTTTTATCGATGCGATGCACACAGATGCCGATGCCCTTGGCGTGTTGCGGCCGGATGCCGAACCACGCGCGACCGATCATATCGACGAGATCGTTGCAATGATCGCGAGCTTGATCGACAACGGGCACGCCTATGTCGCAACAACCGGCGATGTCTATTATGCGGTTGGCAGCTTCCCGGGCTATGGAAGACTCTCCGGCAAGAGTATCGAGGATCTGCGCGCTGGCGCGCGCGTCGCGGTGGGCGAGGACAAGAAGGATCCGCTGGATTTTGCCCTGTGGAAGTCGGCAAAGCCGGATGAGCCGAGCTGGGATTCACCATGGGGAAAGGGGCGGCCGGGCTGGCACATCGAATGCTCGGCGATGTCTACCCGTGAGTTGGGTAACCATTTCGATATCCACGGAGGCGGCGCTGACCTTACCTTTCCGCATCACGAGAACGAGATCGCCCAATCCGAGGGCGCAACCTGTGAAAAGTTCGTCAACTATTGGATGCACAACGGTTTCGTGCGCATCAACGATGAAAAGATGTCGAAGTCCCTGGGCAATTTCTTCACGGTGCGTGAGATACTCGATCGCTACGATGCGGAAACTGTGCGCTATTTCATCATGACCAGCCAGTACCGCAGTCCGTTGCACTACGACGATGCACATCTGGACAATGCGCGCGCTGCGCTGGCGCGTTTCTATACCGCGTTGCGCGGTCTGCCGGATGCTGAACCCGGTGGCGCGGAGGAGATCGTGGAGCGGTTTCATGCCGCGATGCGAGATGACTTCAACACGCCCGAGGCGTTGGCGGCCTTGTTCGATCTGGCGCGGGCGATCAACAGGGCGCGCGATGCCAATCCAGACGCCGCCGCGTCAATGGCCGGCAGATTGCGGCAACTTGGCGGCGTACTCGGGTTTCTGCAATCTGACGCAGAGACTTGGCTGCGTGGCGGAAAGCCGTCCGGCGGTCTCGACGACGATCGTATCGAGGCATTGATTGCGCGGCGCCTGGCCGCGCGCAAGGAGAAGGACTGGGTCGAGGCGGACCGGATTCGCGATCAGTTGCTGGAGCAGGGCATCCTGCTGGAGGATGCTGGCGGCACGACGAGCTGGCGGCGTCATTAGCCGGCGGCGCGAACATGACGCGAGATGAAGCATCCTTCAATGCACGTTGGTGGCGGGTGCCGGTGGTGATCTTGCTAGGCGTGGCCGCGTTGGTTGCGCTATCCAGCGGCATCGCGAGTCTTTTGAGCGTGGGACCGCGTGGCCTGCTGGAACGTTGGGACAGCAGTGGCGGGGTCGGTTCGGCGGCGGAATGGCGGGGCGCCATGCGCCTGCTGGATCTGGCGGCCAAGCTGAATCCCCTCGATGCTTCCATTCCGTTCGATCAAGGGCGCTTTCATCATTGGCGCGCGGCGGAGTTCGATCTGCTCGACGCGCGCCGGCACCGTGAATTGGTGCTCGCCGAGCGCGACTACCGGCGGGCATTGTCGCTACGACCGAAATGGGCGTTGGCCTGGGTGTATCTGGCCGATGTCTTGACGCTTGACCGACGGCTGTCGAAGGGTGGCTTGGCGGCATTACGCGAGGTGCTGGCGATCGATCCCTACGGTACCTACGCCACGCAGCGGGCCTTGGAACTGAGCGCAATGGGCTGGCGGCTGCTGTCCGCCGATGAACGTTGCCGCATCGCTGGTATCATCGCCTATCGGGACGCCTGGAAGGGTAGTTGGTCGTCCATTGACGACGATGCGCGTGAAAGGGTGATGCGCCATCTGCCGAAGGGCGCCCTGGATGCGCGACGCTTGGCGGGCATAACCGCCTGGCTGGTCACGTGGCAACAGCGCTACAACGCCGCCTCGTTCATCGACAAGCTGCGCATCGGCTTTGCGCGCCGCGAGCGCTTTCTGGATGAACGCTATTGTTCGACGCGGAGACTGTCCGATGCCGAAAACCGATGACCGCCACGCGATCTGGCTGCTGCTTGGGCTGCTGTTCGCGATGCCGTTTCCATTGGGCGCGAATCGGCCGGCGATCTGGTGGTTCTTCGAACTGGCGTTGATTCTGCTGGCTGCCTGGATTCCATTGCGTCGCATGGAGCTGCTCCAGCGGGTCATGGCCTCTGGCGATGCTTTTCGCTGGCTATTGCCAGCATGTCTTCTGTGGCTGGTATTGCAGATCGTGCTCGGCTTGTTCGCGCCCGGCGTCAATCTGAATCGGAATGCACTCGTCGGTGCCGAACTGCTTGCGCTCACTGGGTTTTGCGTGCTGTTCGTCAGCTTCATGCTGTTTCGTTCCTCCGATGACATGCGCGCTTTTGCCTGGATGCTGGTCGTGCTCGGTGGCGCGCAGGCGGTCATCGGGCTGCTTACCTACAATGATCTTTCGCTCGGCATCTGGGGCGGGCGATCCGATGGCTTCTTCACGGCGAAGGGGACTTATCCAAACTACAACCATTTCGCCGGTCTGCTGGAGATGTGCCTGCCTTTTAGCGTGGTTACCCTTGTACGGCAGTTCGTCGATGGCCGGCTGTTCATCTCTTTTCGCGGTTTGGCGAGCATCGCCGCGGTGTTGCTGATGCTCGTCGCGCTGGTCCTGAGTGGCTCGCGCGCTGGCGTGATGGCTTTCTTCGTCGCCAGCGGGATGGTTATTCCCTTGTGGGTCCGCGCTTATCGACAACGTCATTCCGCGAAGACAGGTGGGCGCCGTTGGCTTTTCCTCGCAGGCGCCGTGGTTTCGATCAGCTTGCTGGTGGCGTTGTTTCAGGGTGATCTGCTCTACCGCTTGGCGACCCGGGGGAGTAATTCGATTCGTCCGGCATTGTGGGGCGATATGATCGCGGCGTTCCATCGGCACCCCTGGCTGGGGAATGGGGCGGGGGTCTTCGGTGATATTGCCCCGTTGTACAAGAGCTGGCTGTTGTCGATGCTGGATTTTCGCTATGCGCATAACGACTATCTCTCCTGGCTGATCGAGAATGGTCTGCCGATGACCTTGCTGCTATTGCTGATCGTCGCGTATCCGGCTTGGCGCTTGGCGCGTTACCTGTGGCGTGGCGAACAGTCGATCGCGCGCTGGCTTTATGGTGTGGCGGCGCTCTGGGCGTTGTTCGGCCTGGGTATCCATGCTGTGTTTGATTTCAACTTCCATATTCCCGCCAACGCGGCCTTGTTCATGGCCATCCTGGGCATCGGAATGAGCCTGAGCCATGGATGGCGCAAGGCGCCACGTGGACGTCGGCGCCGGGCCGTCCCCGCAGAAGACGCCTGAGCACCGGCCGAGCATGCGCGGGATACACGCCCTGTTATCGCGTAGCGCCGTCGCCCAGGGGTTGTTCAGCCTGGTCAACCTGGGGTTGTCGGTGTTTGTCTTGATGACCGCCTCTAAGGTGGATTTCGGACGTTACACCCTGGTGCTGGCGGCGGTGGTGTTCTTTGTCGCCATTGCGAGTTCGCTGATCTATCTGCAATTGCCGATGTGGCGTCGCGGCGGGCACAATCAGGCGTGCTATTTCGCCACGCTGTATCGTCTGTTGATGCATGTCGCATGGGCGTTGGCTGCGGCGGTGGCGGTGTTTGCCGGTATCGCGATGGTTCTCGGCTGGCTGGGTCCGCGTGCCGCGTCCCTGACATGTATCGGCGGTTTGTTGACATTGGCTTATGTCCGCGCGGAGTTCATCAAACAGATGCTCTATGTGCTCGAAGACGTGGCTGCGGTGGTGCGTGTCAATCTGCGCCTGGCGCTTGGCGTGGGGTCGGGTTGCGGGGCGACGTTGTTGTCTGGGACGGATGAGGTCTTGTTTTCCGTTCTGCTGATATTCTCTCTGGGGCTGTGGCTCTGCGTGGCAGGTAAGGGGGCGGAGCAACTGAAGTCGTGTCCCCCGGGCAGGCTTCGGGATATGGCGGCGCGGGTCTGGCGTCCCGGGCGCTGGGCCTTGATGAATGCATTGTTCGTCTGGCTACCCTCCCAGGGTTACCTCTATCTGTTGGGCGCGGTCGCGGGTCTGGGCACGGTTGCGGAGGTAGGCGCGGCGCGTAACGTCGTCGCGCCATTGCAAGTCCTTGCGACGAGTTTTCAGCAGGTGGTGTTGCCGCGTTTGGCTACGTTGGGCGATGATGCCATCCGACGCGTGAATCGCATCCGTCACGATGTGCTGCGCACCCTGCTACTGATCTTCTCCGGCTATGTGTTGCTGCTCTATCTGCTGCAGCCGATGGCGGTCGATTATCTGCTCGCCGAGCGTGGCTATGCGGCGTTTGAACGCTATGTCGGCTTGTGGGTTCTGGTGACGACAACGACGGTGTATCGCAGTAATCTGGCGGTCATCTATCAGGCATTGAACCGCTACGATCTGATTGCCAGACTGGGGCTTGCCTATGCGATCGCGGCAAGCCTGCTGTTTGCCGTGATGATTCCGTTCTGGGGTGGCAGCGGCGCGTTGCTCGGGTTGGCCTTGGCGGAAGGGGTGTTTGTGATACTGTTGCGTAGTCGACTGCGAGCGGAACAACGACTGACGGCATGGGAATGGTAAACGGCGAAGGTTGGCGTGGCGCCGATATCGGTAATCCAATCATCATCCTGGTATTGCTCACCTCGTTACTTGGAGCCTGGCCGGGACGGATCTCGCTCGGTGGCATATCGATGCTCGGTCTGTTGTCCGGAGTGATGGCGGTGCTCGTGGCGCTGGCGGTGATGACCAGCCCCGTTGTGGGCCGGGTGACCCGACGGGTCGTGGGTTTTCTCTTGCTGTTCTGGTTGTTCGATCTGGCAGGTTTCGCCTGGCAGGATGTCAGCATGGCGGTGTTGCAGGACAACGTCATCTGGGCCGGGTTTCTGTTCACTATCGTACTGTCGGTACATGTCGCCGCGCTCGAACCGCGAATCGTGCAAACCCTGGTGAATTTCAAGTGGCTGGTAGTAGTGGTGATCATCACTTATATGTTGGTCGATCTGGCCTTGTCGATCGAAGATGCCGCGGTACCGCTGCTGGCGCTGTGGGCGACTAGTCAGTTACTTGCCGATTGGCGGCTGCGCAGGGGAATGGATATCCTTGCGCTGGTGGTGATTCTGCTTGGCATGGCCTTGCTCGGCGCGCGCATCACGCTGGGAGCGGTATTGCTGATGTTCTTTTTCATTCAGCTTGTCGAAACGAAACGGTTGAATGTTGTGATGCGATTGCGCCGTAGTGTACTGGCGATCGCGACCATCCTGACCCTGTTCGTGTTGATCTATGTGTATGTGAGCCAGTTTCGCAGCGCCTTTCTGATGGGCGATCAGGCGCTGACGATAGGCGGTATCACGATCAATACCTCGGGTCGCTGGTATTGGTGGAATGTGGTGTACAGCTACGCGGTGGACCGGCCTTTCCTAGGTTGGGGCATGGATGTGCCCGTGGAGATGGAAAGCGTTACCGGCTGGGCGCACCCGCACAACGATTATCTACGCATCTTCCATCACCTGGGCTTGGTTGGCTTGGTGTTGTGGATGTTGTTCTATTATCGGGCCTGGCGCCTGTTGTTGGAGATGTCGCGCTATCTGTGGGCGATTGGCCGCGATAGCTCCGAGGCAAGTATCGTGTATTCGGCTTTTCTGTTTCTTTCCTCGGTTGCGATCACGATGGTCACCGACAATACCATCGTGTACAGCTTCATCATGTATCCGCTCGGGGTCTATGTCGGCTTGTCGCTTGGCATCATGGACAGGTACGAGTCTGCTCGCGCGGCCAGCGGGGAGGATGAGAGATTGACGGAGCGATATGCTCATGGCCAGTCGGGCGTTGGGTATGACTGATCTGGTGACTGAATAGATGGTCTTCAGGATTCCAAGAATGATTCGGATCAAGGTATCGCTTGCGGCCAAGAGTCATGCCGTTGGCAACGGTGATAATGCCGATCGAATGTTTGATTGGCCGGGGCCATGACCTCTTCCGATATGTCTTTCGATCAGTGGCGGCGTTTTCTGGTCATCGAAGGTTGTGATTACGAAAACTGTCCTCCGGGCGGTCAACTGAACTTTGCGCGGCAATTGGTCGGCCAGTATCGTCGCGAGGTTGCGTTGGTTGGGGTGACCTCGGATCCCGCGTTGGCTATCGGCCGGTGGGGTGTCAAAATTGTCGCTGGCGTGGCCGTGCCCTTTCTCCCGTTCAGGCGGCGCTCTTGTGGTGGTGAACGATCCTTGGTGCCGGAACGTCTGAAGGACTATCTGGCATTGCGCAAACATCGAGATGCCATCCTGGCGACACCCATGCGTGATGTATTCATTCAGTCCCCCGAGGTGTTGATGGCGGTATCGGGTTGGGGTTGGAAGAGTTTGTGCTACCTGTTTTCCGGAGTTGAGAACCCGCTGGCCATGTCACGCTATCGCTGGAGCGGACTGGTGGCGCGCGCCTTCGACCGACGCTTCTTTCATGCACTGCAAACCGCCGAACCGATACTTGCCGCCGCCGACCGAGAGGCGATCGAAGAACTGACGCGGCGTGGCGCCGGCCTGCTGAGCGGAGCGGGAATCACCTCTTTTCCTACCCGCGTGGACAATGAGGTGTTCCGCCCGAAATCCCGGCAGGTGGTCGAGCAGGCACTCGGCATCGTGGATGGCGCGCCATTATTGCTCTGCTGCGGGAGAATCAGCCGGGAAAAAGGCTGGGAGTTGATATTGGCGGCATTCGCGCATTTTCTGCCAGATCATCCCGGATCCCGGCTGTGTTTCGTAGGTGACGGCGAGGACCGGGCGGCGTTGCAGGCCGCCATCGCGAAAAGGGGGTTATCGCGGCAGGCCTGGATCGTTGGTCTGCAATCGCCCGACGCGGTCTCGGATTGGATGAACCGCGCGGATCTTGTAATATCGGGATCGTACCGGGAAGGCTGGCCGACAGTCGTCCTGGAAGCGCTGGCCTGTGGCAAGGCCGTGGTTTCGACCCGGGTCAGCGGGATAGGCGACATGATCATGGAAGGCGAGAACGGCTATATTGTGACATCACGAAACCCTCGGGAGTTCGCCGAGGCGATGAGGCGGGCGCTACGTCTTCGAGACCCCGCAACGATATCGCAGTCGATTGCGTCCCGTTATGCGCTGACGTCGCTGAAGCGCGACCTCGACCGCCTGTGGCTGAGAGCAGGATGAGGCCGGTCGCGCCAAGCAATCAGGCGTTGGACACCGCATCCTTGTCGTTCGTCAGCAGCGAAAGATAGGGCGTGGCCTCCCATTCTTCTTGTTCCAGGCGCATCAGTGCCGCGGCAAACAAATGTTTCCGCGAGCTTTGCGAGGGAAGGGGCGTGACGCTCTCCAGGTTCTTGCTGATATCTTGCAACACCTGCCGGAACGCACCGGCTGATTTGATCTGTTTTCTCAGCGCCGCCGGATGATCGTAGTAGGCAAGTGATTCATGCGCGTAGCTTGCCAGCAGGGTTGCGGCCTGAGTCAGATTCATCGCGGCCAGCTCCTGGAAAATCTCGTCCGCCTTGCTTGCCGCCATGTAGGAATCACTCTGCGCGTGGATGACCTTCAGCAGAATCTTCACTTGGGGTTGCTGTTCGTTGGGTACCTTCGCGAGTATCTCGTGGTAGTAGATATCCAGATCTCGCTGCCAGTTGGCGCTGGGGAAGAGGTCCATGATATCGCCGATCAGCTCGTCGGAGGCGTCGCAGATGAAAAGCTGAGTGTTGTTCAGACCGCGGTCGGCCAGGTTGCGCAACAGCCGTCCCCACCCATGGTTCCTGTCGGGAGTACCCTGTTGGATACCAAGGACTTTGCGGTAGCCATGGCTGTCGATGCCGAAGGCGGTGAGCAGGGAATCGCACTGCGCGTTGTTTTGTGCTTGCGGGCACTCCAGCCGGACCAGGAATACATAGCGAAAATCCTCGTCTAGCGAGCGACTCAACCAAGCCGACAAGTCGGCGTCCTCCTGATTTACGCCGACTTTTGAAAGGTTTCCCGACGGCGAGGATGTGTACAGGCCGGAGCCGGATGCGTCCTGGGTAGCGGCGGGTAACGTGTCGCTCCTGTCGCGCAGCACGCTGTTGACGATGGAGGCGTCCACCTGCTTCTTTTCTTCCGCGAAGGCGTAGATCAGCGCGGTATCGCAGATCAGGTTGATGACTCGGGGCGTCCCCTTGCTTGCCTGATAGATCAGCGGGAAGGTATCGTCGGCAAAGAGTGCTGGGTCGCCTCCAGCCAGTTCCAGGCGGTGGCGGATATAGTTTTGGCTTTCCGCCGCGCTGAGCGGGCCGAGGTGAAAATTCACCGCGATGCGTTGCGTGAACTGCGCCAGATCGGGATGGCTGAGCTTGTCCCGCAGCTGAGGCTGCCCGATCAGTATGATCTGCAATACCATATTCTTGTCGGCATTGATATTCGACAGCATGCGAAGCTCTTCCAGGGTGTCGATATCCAGATTCTGGGCTTCGTCGACGATCAGGATGACATGGTGATTCCGCGAGTACTCGTCGATGAGGAACTGGGTGAAGGCTTCGAAAAGCGCAACCCGCGAGGTCTCCTGGTAGGGTTGGCCTAGGGCCAACATGACCCACTGGAGTAATTCGTCGGGACCCGTGTGGGTATTGTTCATCAGGCCAACGGTGAGATTCTTGGGGATCTCGTTGAGCAGGTGACGAACGAGGGTGGTTTTACCGCAGCCGATCTCGCCGGTGACGACGGTGAAACCCGCTTGGTGCAGCAGCCCGTACTCCAACATGGAGTACGCCAGGCTATGCTTTTCACCAAGGTATAGCATGGTGGGGTCGGGAAGAAGGGAGAAGGGTTTTTCCTTGAGTCCGAAGAATGCCTCATACATGTTTCAACCTCCTGTGTGGGCAACTATCCGTGCCGTGCCCGAAATCATGGCGTTATGGCACCCATGACGGATATTCACGGAACCCTCTGGCCGCAAGGAGTCCGCCAGTTCCTCCTTGCTTGCTTTATAGTCGACAGATGGCGTAATAGCTTGAAGAGCGAACCGCTGATCAGGTCAAGGCTCCAAGTATTGCATTGCGATCCCGCCACAATTCCCTACGCGGATAACCTTATGTTCGATAGGACTGATTGTCTCATGCCGGCATGCATCGGACAAGAGGAGGCATAAAGCTGTGTTAGCCCAAAGCAGTAATGTCCTCTTTGTCCAATTCTAAAATGTCCCCTTTTGGTTTCAGGAGGGGCCCGTGGCAGAGGAGCAGATTACGATGAGTCATAAAGAGGCAG
>JALSSX010000225.1 GCA_026984055.1 Sedimenticola sp.
ATACATGCGCGAAGCCAGCAAGGACAAAACCGTGCTGTCCGACGCCTATATCAGCCTGCGTGCGAATCGCCCGTCGATCACCGCGCTGCAACCGGTGACACGCAACGGCAAGCACATCGGTCATATCGGTGTCGATTTCGACCTGCGTCGCCTACCGCTGACCCGTGAACTGTACGAGGAACCGGGCCAATGGCAACAGTTACGTGGCGACCCGGCGATCCGTGGTCAGGTTTTCCACCAAAGCCGCGTCGAGAGCCGCATGGACCGGGATATCGATGCCGTCCTGCCGGTGATGGAAGAACTGATCACCGATAACGGTATCTTTCACGGCAAGTTGCACTTCTCCAGCAGCCGCGCGACCATCTGGCAGATCGACGACCCGTTCCGCTACCGACTGCTGAACATAGACGCACTGACCGACCCGGATATCGTTCTCGCCTACCCCGAGCGACCTTATCCCACCTCGGCTCAGGTGCCAGCCGATGCGATCAAGCCGATACTCGACACCTTCAAGCATCTGCGCTTCGCCGATGACACCATCTACCTGCGCGCCGGCTCGATCAACATCTTCAACGGCCTCGTCGGTCTCAACTTTTCCTGCGATGGCTCGCACTACATCCCGTTCGAGCAATTTCTCGCCAAGGATTCTGAATTCTGGGAAGGCATGTAATGAAACTGCTACGCTCACTGATACTTCTGATCGTCATCGGCCTGGCCGGCTTCGTCACCGCCACTTTGCTTGGCGTCGACCAGATCGAGGACAAAGATGTCGTCGAGGAAGTCAGCGATATCCTACACGCCGAACGGCGTGGCCAATCTCTTGATTCGATCGCCGAGGCGGTCAAGCACGGTGCGCTTCACAGCCTGTGGAGGAACACTGAAAAACTGATCTCCGACGACCTGATCATCCTGTCGATCAAGGGCTCACGCCCGTTGCTGCTGAACAAAGAGGTGATGATCGTCGAAGTGCGCTACCTGATCGACGGCAACGAGCACAAACGCTATTTCCGCTTTCTGCACAGTATCGACAAGGGCTGGGTATTCAAAGGTGAGGCAACCGCCCGGGATTACTGGCTGAACTTCCTCTACAACGTCAAGCCGCAGGCCATGGGTACAGCCGAACGGAAAAACCTCATGGAGTCATAAGGGTTTGTTGGCCGCCCCCCGGCGTATAATCATCACCATCACACCATTCAGGATTTCGCCATGAGCCGAAAAACCGACATCGAAAACCGCATCCGCGAACGGCTGAAGCCGCTGCATCTGGAAGTCATCGACGAAACCCACAACCACAATGTACCGGAAAACGCCGAATCGCATTTCAAGATCATCGTCGCCAGCGACGACTTCGACGGCAAAATGCTGGTCGCGCGTCACCGCCTGATCAACGAACTTTTCGCCAACGAACTCGCCAGCGGCGTCATCCACGCGCTCGCCCTGCACACCATGACCCCCGAGGAATGGCATGCCAAGGGCGGCGAAGCGCCACAATCACCCCCCTGTCTGGGCGGAGGAAAGAATCAATGATCATGCAATCCATACGCTGGCTGCTCGGCCGCGTCATCCTCGGCATCGACTGGCTGACCTCGCCAAAGCCGGTGGATCGTTCCGAACAAGACATGGCGCGCATCCGCAAAGCAACCAAGCACCTCACGCTGTACCACTACCGAGCCTGCCCGTTCTGCGTGAAGACCCGCCGTCAGATCAAACGCCTGAACCTGCCGATCGAGCTGCGCAACGCCAAGCGTAACCCGCAATGGAAGAAGGAGCTTGTCGAGAAAGGCGGCAAGGAACAGGTTCCCTGCCTGCATCTTGTCGACGCCGATGGCAGCGAGCAGTGGTTATATGAATCCTCGGACATAAACCGTTGGCTGGAAGAGCGATTCCCACCGCCGAGTACCGAGGAATCCACCGCCACCGGTTGATCCGCGGAACAGAGGCTTTCTCTTCTCTTCGCGCCGATCCGCCAACTCGCGGCAAAGCACCCCACGGACAGGCGACTCCCATGATGGGAACAACACGCCGCCATCATGCAAATTGCCCGTGGTTCGGCCTCGGAATGTCCGAGACGAGGCGCTGGAAATGCTCCCGGCATTTCCAGTCTTCTCCACCTCCCCAGAGGTCAAGCCGAGACCACGGGGCGTATTCACGACGTCCCCGCAAACCAATCACAGGCAACTCAGCTACCTATCTCCACGCTGACCTCCTGCGAAATATTCCCGCGTCAAGCGAAACACCACCGGACTCAACAACAACAGCGCGACCAGATTCGGGATCGCCATCAGCGCATTCATCGTATCTGCCAGCAACCAGATGAAATCCAGCTTCAGCACCGCGCCCAACGGCACGGCAACCACCCACAGCAGGCGAAACGGCAGGATCGAACGCTCACCGAACAGATACTCGACACAACGCTCTCCATAGACGCTCCAACCCAGCAAGGTAGTAAACGCGAACACCGCCAAGCCAAAGGTGACAATCCAGCCACCGACACCGGGAAGCGCCTGCTCGAAGGCCGCCGACGACAAGGCCGCGCCGCTGTCGCCAGCAATCCAGACACCGGACACCACAATCACCAGACCAGTGATGGTACAAATCACCAGGGTATCGATGAAGGTGCCGAGCATCGCGACGCTACCCTGACGCACCGGGTCGCTGGTGCTCGCCGCCGCGTGCGCGATCGGCGCGCTGCCAAGGCCAGCCTCGTTCGAAAAGATGCCACGCGCAACACCGAAACGAATCGCCGCCCACACCGCCGCGCCGGCGAAACCGCCAGTGGCCGCAATCGGCGTGAAAGCGTGCGCCAAAATCAACTTGAAAGCATCGGGAATCTCGCCGAGATGCAAGGCCAGCACCACGAGGCCACCAGCCAGATAGGCCAGGGCCATGAACGGCACCAACGCGCCAGCGACATGCGCGATGCGCTTGATGCCGCCGACCAGCACCAGCCCGGCGAGCACAGCCATCACCACGCCGGTCATCAGTTCCGGCACGCCCAGGCTTTTGTGCAACACATCCGCAACAGAATTCGCCTGCACACCGTTACCGATGCCGAAACCGGCGATCGCGCCAAAGATCGCGAACAAGGTACCGAGCCAGCGCCAGCGCCTACTCAGCCCGTTCTTGATGTAATACATCGGCCCGCCGACATGATTGCCGAGCGCGTCCATCTCACGATACCTCACCGCGAGTACCGCCTCGGCATACTTGGTCGCCATGCCGACCAACGCCGTGCACCACATCCAGAACAATGCGCCCGGCCCGCCCAGCGCGATCGCCGTTGCGACGCCGGCGATATTACCTGTACCGATGGTAGCCGACAGCGAGGTCATCAGCGCGTTGAACGGAGTGATATCGCCATCGCCCGCGGGCTGCCGCCCGTTCCATAGCATGCGGAAGCCATGGCCCAAGCACCGGATCGGCATTAAGCCCAGGCCAAGCATCAAATACGTACCGGTACCCAGAATCAGCACCAGCATCAACGGTCCCCAGACGATGCCGTTCAACTGATTGACCCATGCATTCAATGATTCCATCGGGTTCCCCTGGCGATATAGAGTGTGAGTGGCGCAGTCTATCAAATTCGAAAAGGGAAACCGTGGAGGAAAGCACAGACGACAAGCTATCGCCGTGGCGATAACGATCATGATGGAAACACCCGCGTCATCCTGAAAGTTGCCCGTGGTTCGACCACGTGATACCCACGGCGGGGTATTCACGGCGTTCCCGTAGACGAAAATCACGGGCGACGAACCGCACGCTTCCACGCCAACGCGGCTAGCCCGATTTTGCGAGATGCCCTTCACTTTTCGTGATGACCACCGAATTCGTAGCGCATCGCCGACAGAATCTGGTTACCGAACTCGGCTTCGCCACGCGAGCTGAAACGGTCGTACAATGCGGCGCTGAGCACATGTACCGGCACGCCTGCCTCGATCGCGGCGATGTTCGTCCAGCGCCCTTCGCCAGAATCCGACACCCGGCCGGAGAAGTTCGACAGCCGTGGATCCTTACTCAACGCATTCGCGGTCAGATCGAGCAACCAGGAACCGATCACGCTGCCGCGCCGCCACAGTTCGGCAACCTCGGCGACATCGATGTCGTATTGGAAATCCTCGGGGTCGCGCAACGGCGCGGTTTCGGCATCCGTCTCGCGCCCTGCCTTGCCGATACCGGCGTGTTTCAGTAGATTCATGCCCTCGGCGTAGGCCGCCATCAATGCGTATTCGATGCCGTTATGCACCATCTTGACGAAATGTCCGGCGCCTGCCGGCCCACAATGCAGATAGCCCTGTTCCGAGGGAGCGGGCGGGCCGCCACGACCCTCCGTGCGCGGGATGTCGCCGACACCGGGCGCCAGCATCGCGAACACTGGCTCCAGACGCCGCACTACCTCGCCCTCACCGCCGATCATCAGACAATAACCACGTTCCAGCCCCCAAACACCGCCGCTGGTGCCGGTATCGACATAGTGTAAATCCCGTTCGGCGAGACGCTTCGCGCGGCCGATGTCGTCCTTATAGTAAGAATTTCCGCCGTCGATCAGCGTATCTCCGGGCGCCAGCAACGAGCTCAATTCGTCGATCAGGCTATCGACACGGGCCGCCGGAATCATCATCCAGATATGCCGAGGCATTTCCAGTTTCACCACCAGGTCGGCGAGATCGGCCGCGCCCGTCGCGCCCTCGCCGGCAAGGGCCTCGACGGTTTCCCGGTTATGGTCGAACACCACGCATTCCACCCCGCCCTTCATCAGCCGGCGTGTCATATTCGCGCCCATGCGGCCAAGGCCGATCATTCCCAGTTGCATCGCTGTCTCCCAAGTCGTTGAACATGCCGCCAGCACATCGCCGGAAGCCTCGGTTTCACCATATAGCAGCCAACTTGCGTGATCAGGACTGAAATACCCCGGATCATGAAAGTTGCCCGTGGCTCGGCCGCGAGATATCCGCGACCACGCCTACAGGAACAGATTCACGGCGTCCCCGCGGACGAATCACAGGTAACCGATGACATGCCGTCACGCGAATCGAACAGCCGCGCGGCGTACAGCGCCGGGCCATAGAGCGCGGCGCGATCGTTCAGAATCACCCTGACCGGCATCCGGTCCAGCAACGGCCGCATGCGCCCCTTGCCACGGAAGGCGTCGATGAACGCCCCGCCCTTCAGCCAATCGACGATCTTCGGCGCGATACCGCCGCCAATATACACACCGCCCGTTGCCATGTGCTTCAGCGCCAGATTACCGGCTTCGACACCATACAGATGGACGAACAATTCAAGTGCCTCTTCACACACATCGTCGCGCCGGGCCTGCGCGGCATGCGAGATCGCGGCGGCCGGATCACCGGCGCGCATCGCTTCCGCCAGCCAGGCGGGTGGATCGCTCCGTTTGGAATAACGCAGAAAATCATGGATATGCACTAGGCCGGGGCCGGCCAATACACGCTCCCAACTGACATGCGCGTACCGCTGCTTCAGATAGCCTAGCAATTCGATCTCCTGATCGCTGTTCGGGCTGAAATCTGTATGTCCACCCTCCGTGGCGAATGGACGCAGGCAATGGCCGTCGTGGTACATGCCGGCCTCACCCAGGCCAGTGCCAGCAGCGATGATCGCGGCATTTCCAGAGGCATCTTCCGCGCCGGCATGCAGCTCGAGGATGTCATCGCCGTCCAACGCCTGGATACCCCAGGCGCTCGCCTCCAGGTCATTCAGTAACGAGACCCGCTCGATGCCGAAACGCTCGGCCAATTCGGCGGCGTCGATATGCCAGGGTAGATTGGTCGTGGCGGCGACGTTGTGCCTGACCGGCCCGGCGACACCGAAACAGGCCGCGCCGACCGGCTCCGAATGCGCGCGGACGAAGCGTTGAATGATCGCGCGCAACGAGGCATGCTCCTGACTGGGAAAAGTCTCTTCCACCCGAATATCCAGTTCGATGCCATCGACCTCGACAATCGCCAAGCGTGTCTTGGTGCCGCCAATATCGCCGGCGAGAACCCGCACCGAGCCGTTTTCAGTCATGAAACACCAACCCTTGAAGCCACGCGGACTTCCGGTATCGAAGAAAACGTCCGAACATGCTATTTTTCATCGTTGCCATTCTTCCGAGAGTAACTGCCATGCCTTTTTTCGTCTATCGTATCGTTGGCGAACGCGACCTGACCCAGCTCGGGGTATTCGACAAATATCAGGAAGCGAAGAAACTGGTGCGCGAGCGCCGCGCCAACGCCGACGACACCGATGTCGCCGACTATCGCATGATGCATGCGAAAAGCCCGCTGGAAGCCGAGACCCTGCTGACCGCGCCACGCGACAACCGCGTCATCGGTGAGGATTGAGCACACTCAACGCCCCGCCAGCCACAGACGGATGCGCAGACCCATGCCGCTGGTGTAGCCGATCTCGCGGAAGGCAACACGACCGTCGCGGTCGATGATCAGGCTGGCCGGTACGCCGCTCACGCCCCAGGCGCGCGACAGTTCGCCGTCGGCATCCTCGATCACCAGAAAACCCAGCCCCTTGTCACGTAGATAGGCGCGCAGCTCGTCCGACGCGCCGGATTGCAAGGCGACGGTAACCACCGGATAGTCTCGCGCCAACGCATCGATGCTGCCCTCCTCCAGCTTGCACACCGGGCACCAAGTCGCCCAGAAATGCACCAGCAAGGGCTTTTCGGCAGCGGCCAGATCGAATTCGCCGCCACTCAGCAGACTGCCGGCCAACGCTGGCGCCGGGCCGTCCGGCAGCGTTTGGGCGCGCCACGCCTGAATGGCGAAAAACACCGCCAGCAGCACGCCGATCTGCAACAATGTCGCTTTCCAAGCCGATTTCTTCTTTGCGCCCATGGATGCCGGATATCCCTCGGTCAGTATCGTATTGCCGTTTCGCAACGCCAGCGACACGATAGACGAAGCGCTGCGTTCTGTCATGCGCCAGAGCCTTCCCGACTGGGAATTGCTCGCGATCGACGACGGCTCGACCGATGCCAGCGCCGCAATCGTCACCGCCATCGGCGACCCACGCGTGCGTCTGCTGCGCAACCCGAGGCCCGGGTTGGTGAATGCGCTGAATCTCGGCCTGGGCGAATCCCGCGCGGCGCTGATCGCGCGCATGGACAGCGACGACATCATGCGCCCGCGACGCCTGCAAAAGCAGTTCGAAGCAATGCGCTCCGAGCCGGCGCTCTGTTTGTGCGCCAGCCAGGTACGGCTGTTCCCCGACGCGCACATCAGGGCCGGCTACCGCGCCTACATCGACTGGCAGAACACCCTGCTTCACCCCGAACAGATCGACGCGGCGATGTTCACCGAATCGCCGTTCGTCCATCCCAGCGTGATGTTCCGCCGCGACCACATCCTTGCCGCCGGAGGCTACCGTCATGGCGATTTTCCCGAGGACTACGAACTCTGGCTGCGGCTGCGCGCGGGCGGCGCACAGATGCGCAAGCTGCCAGGGATCCTGCTCGACTGGCGCGACGGTCCGCAACGCCTGTCGCGCACCGATCCACGCTGTCGCCGCGCGGCCTTCGACCGCATCAAGCTCGACTACCTGATGCGCGACCCGCGCCTGCTGGCTCGTCGAGAGCACTTCGTTTGCTGGGGCGCGGGACGCAAGACCCGACGGCGCTCCGATCCGCTATTGGCCAACGGCTTCCGACCGCGCGTCTGGATCGATATCGACAGCCGCAAGATCGGCAATCGCATCGATGGCATCCCGGTCGTATCACCCGACTGGCTGCGCGAACACCGCGAACATCTCGTGCTTAGCTGGATCTCCAACCACGGCGCGCGCGCCGGCCTGCAAGCGTTTTTCAGCCAGAACGGCTTGCGTGAAGGCCGCGATTACTTGATGCTGGCGGGATACACTTGATCCATCTGGAGAAACACATGAAAACCCCTCTCGCCCCCCTCGCCCTACTCCTTCCGCTGGCCCTGATGCCCATGCAGAGCCTGGCGGGGAAATGCCAATCACAACGCGTCAAACTCCAGATGCTCGGCGTGCGCGGCCCGGAACTCCTCGACGACCAGGCATCCACCAGCTATCTGATCTGGCTGGACGACAAAGCCCGCCTGCTGATCGACACCGGTCCAGGCAGCCTGCAAAACTTCAAGCGCAGCGGCGCCGATTTCCGTGACATTCGCGCGATACTCTACAGCCATTTCCATGTCGACCACAGCCTTGACTTTCCCGGCTACATCAAAGCCAGCTACTTCACCGCGCGCGACCGCGATCTAGTCATCACCGGACCCAGTGGCAACCGTTTCATGCCCTCCGCCAAAACCTGGGTTCAGCGCGAGATCGGCGATCACGGCAGCTATGCCTATCTGAGCGACTTCCTCGACCCGGCACTGCCCAGCGCCTACAAGGTGCATGCCGAGACACTGAACTGGAGCGCCGACGCGCCGGACATCGAACCCGCTTGGCGAGACGCCGACTTTCGCGTCACGGCGGTCGCCGTGCATCATGGCCCGATCCCGGCCCTGGCCTACCGCGTCGAGGTGGCCGGTTGCGCGATCGTCTTTAGTGGCGACATGAACGGTGATTTCGATACCCTGCCAAAGCTAGCGATGGGCGCAGACATATTGGTAGCGCACAATGCGATACCGGAAGACGCCGAAGGCGTCGCCGCTTTTCTGCACATGAAGCCATCCTACATCGGCGACGCTGCCGCGCGCGCCGGCGTGAAGAAACTGCTGCTTACCCACCTGATGGCCAGAACCATCGATCGCCGCGAGGAAACCGCGCGCCTGATCCATCAGCGCTATCCTCATCCAGTACGCTTCCCCAAGGATCTGGATGTCATTCGGCCATGAGAGACGAGCACCAGCGTGAAGAACCAAGTCCCGTCCGGGATACGGTGGCGTCGATATCGAGTCATGGGATTTGGCGGGATTGGTGGTTTGATGGGTTTCACCGCGCGCAACCCATCCTACGCCCTATGATTGGATAATGAGCGTATTTCATGGCGGCGCATCCAGGCCAGCAACGGCAACAACATCCCCAGCAGTAATCCGGAACCCGGCACGGTAACAGGGAGTCGCATCGGACTCGGACCGACCGCGCTACCGGCGTGGCTGGCATTGCTCAGTCCATAGACCTTGCCCGGACCGCTCGGCGGCTGCGTGGTTTGCCAGAAGAAGGTAATGATCTCGCCGCTATTCCAGTCGCTGTCGCCGCCGCTGACGGTCCAGGTCAAAACATCATCGAGCAGCCCGATCTGGAAGTCCGCGCCATTGCCCAGGGCGTTGCTCGCCTGAGCGAAGTCGAAGCCGGCAACGCCGTTGGAACCCGGCGCGAGATCGAGCTGGAATCCGGTCACTTGGTCGAACGCTGGATTGACAAGCGGAGGCTGCGGAAACGGCAAGTCATTGGCAAAGGCATCGACACCGGGGGCTATCTCATAGACATAAGTATAGAGGGTGCCCGCCGGATTGGCCGGCGGCGCGCAAACAGTGAAGCCAGCCGGGCAGGCGACGCTACCGCGCATGTCGCCAAGGCCGTCGCCAGCGGCGTTCATGAAGGAAGAATCCACCGTAGGACCGACCGGGCCAACGATCCTCGCGCCCAAGGCGAGGGTATTCAGGTCGGTGGGCGCGATCATAAGGCCGTGAGCACTGAATGACATCAGGAGCAGGGCGGACACGGAGAGAAAGGGCTTTGGGCTTAGTGTATTGATCTTCATCGATAGAATTTCCAGGTTGCTGCGGACCCCCAGGCTGGATCCGAATCCGGATGAAGTATAGTCACAATATGATGCACAGTCACAATGGATTGGCTCGCCCGAACAGTACATCTTTTTACAACACACGTCGACGCTAATCTGTCAACCCAATTCAGAAATGTC
>JALSSX010000226.1 GCA_026984055.1 Sedimenticola sp.
TCTGCAAGATGCGCGGCAATCCCTATGTGGAACTGGTGCATTGGTTCAATCAGATTCTGCAACTTCAGGATTCCGACCTGCATCGTCTGATCCAGGCCTATGAGCTGAATCCGGCGATAGTGGCGAAGGATTTCACCACTGCGTTGGATGCGCTGCCGCGTGGCGCGACATCCATCACCGATCTGTCCGCGCATATCGAGGAGAGCGTGGAACGCGCCTGGAGTTATGCGACATTGATGTTCGGTGATACCAAGGTGCGTACCGGGCATCTGGTCGTCGCCCTGTTGAAGACCCCGGATCTGCGGAATGTGCTGTCTTCCATCTCGGCCGAATTCAACAAGGTCAAGATCGACGACCTGACCGAGCGCTTCAACGACATCGTCGCCGGTTCGCCGGAAGACAACCTGGGTGCGTCGGACGGTTTCAGCGGCGGCGCGGCGCCCGGTGAGGCCAGCGGCGCAATGGCGCCGGCGGAGATGGGCAAGGGCGAGGCCTTGGCGCAATTCTCCATCGATCTGACCGCGCAGGCGCGCACGGGCGAACTCGATCCGATTGTCGGTCGGGACAAGGAGATCCGTCAGATGATCGATATCCTGATGCGCCGGCGTCAGAACAATCCGATCCTGACCGGCGAGGCCGGCGTCGGAAAAACCGCCGCAGTCGAGGGTTTTGCCCATCGGGTTGCATCTGGTGACGTGCCACCGATGCTCAAGGAGGTGAGCGTGCGCACCCTCGATGTCGGTCTGTTGCAGGCCGGCGCGAGTATGAAAGGCGAGTTCGAGCAGCGCCTGCGGCAGGTCATCGAGGAGGCGCAGGCGTCACCGAAGCCGGTGATCCTGTTCATTGACGAGGCGCACACCTTGATCGGCGCGGGCGGTACCGCTGGCACCGGCGATGCCGCCAACCTGCTGAAGCCAGCATTGGCGCGGGGTAAGCTGCGCACCATCGCCGCGACGACCTGGAGTGAATACAAGAAATACTTCGAGAAGGATCCGGCCTTGACACGACGTTTCCAGGTCGTGCAGATCGACGAGCCGGATGAGGAAAAGGCCATCCTGATGATGCGTGGCATGGCATCGACGATGGAAGCGCATCACGGCGTGCAGGTGCTGGACGAAGCGCTGGAAGCTTCCGTGCAACTGTCGCATCGCTATATACCGGCGCGCCAGTTGCCGGACAAGTCGGTCAGCTTGCTGGATACCGCCTGCGCGCGCGTCGCCGTCAGCCATCACGCCACGCCGGCGGAACTAGAGGATTGCCGGCGGCGCATTGAGGCGCTGGATACCGAGCTGTCGATCATCGCGCGTGAACGTCAGGTCGGTGTCGATACGGTGACTCGCGAGGCGGCCGCGAACGCCCAACTGGCGGAGGAACAGACACATCTTGCCGAGCTTGAGTCACGCTGGGAGCGGGAGAAGGCGCTGGTTTCCGATATTCTGAAACTGCGTGAAAGGCTGCGTGGCGGCTTCCGTGAGATTGAAGGCACCGCCAGCGAATTGGAGCAGACCGCGAATCAGCAGCTGGATTCGAGCGACCAGTCCGATAGCAAAAGCCACGCGGAGGCGCTCGATGAGGAACAGCGCAAGGCCGCGTTGGAGGAACTGGTCGGCTTGCAGGCGCGTCTCGTCGAATTACAGGGTGAGCATCCGCTGATCCTGCCCAGTGTCGACGAGCAAGCGGTTGCCTCAGTGGTTGCCGACTGGACTGGCATTCCGGTCGGGCGCATGGTGAAGAACGAGGTCGAAGCGGTGCTGAATCTGGCCGAGACGCTGAACAAGCGGGTAATCGGCCAGCGGCACGCCTTGGATGCGATCGCGCGCCGTGTGCAGACCTCGCGCGCCAATCTGGATAACCCGGGAAAACCGATTGGTGTGTTCCTGCTCGCCGGGCCTTCCGGCGTGGGCAAGACCGAGACCGGGCTGGCGCTGGCCGAGGCATTGTATGGTGGCGAGCAGAATATCGTTACGATCAACATGAGCGAATTCCAGGAGGCGCATTCGGTATCCACCTTGAAGGGCTCGCCTCCCGGCTATGTCGGATACGGCGAGGGCGGCATCCTCACCGAAGCGGTGCGCCGCAA
>JALSSX010000227.1 GCA_026984055.1 Sedimenticola sp.
GAAGACGAATTCGCCATAGGAGTTGAATTTCAGATACAGTGGCGCGGCGCCAACCAGACGTTTCTTCGTATCCCGCAGAATCAGATGCCGGGGAAGCCAGCCCCAGTGTTCGCCGACACAGCCATGTGTCTCCAGCGCGGCGAGGAATTCATGGCGCAGAAAGGGCTGATCGGGATCGACCAGGCGGTTCCATTCGCCGGCATCGATGGTCGCGAGATTCTCCGTGATTTCAAGTGAGTAGGGCATGTATTCTCAAGCGTTCGAAGGGTCTGCCGTCACCTTGTGTTGACCCCTTGTCCAAATCACATGTTCCGAACCCGATGAATACAGCTAAACGACTTCCCGGCGGCGAATGCGATTATTGCCAGATCCATATTGGTGAAAAGATCCAGTTGGAGCCAGTGATCAGTGATACGCCGGTGCGTTATGTCTGCCGGGTGATCGGCTATCTCTCCAACCGCAGCCTGGTCGTCACCGCGCCGGAAGCGCATGGCAAGCTGGCCTTGTTGCGTCAAGACCAGCAGTTCAATGTGCGCATGCTTTCCGGTGGCAGCGCGCAGGGGTTCGTTTCTTCGGTGCTTGCTGCGCCGGTGAAGCCCTACCCGCATGTGCATCTGGCATTTCCGAAAGAGATGGAAAGCGTCATCGTGCGCAATGCCGAGCGCGTCGATTGCGACCTGGTGACCGCTGCTCAACCGCTGCATGCGGGGAAGGAGGCTTGGTACAAGACGCACCTGCTGGATATCAGTGTCAGTGGCGGCCGATTGCGTTCGACCCGTCCGTTGGCCAAGGTCGGCGAGGGACTGCGCCTGATGTTCGATCTGCCGTCACTGGATGGCACCGAACAGATGACCTTGGCCGGCATCGTCAGAAATCATGATGAAGCCACCGACAAGGAAGGTCGTCCGCTATTCCACAGTGGCGTCGAGTTTCGCAACCTGAACAAGCTTCAGCGCCTCTTCATTCACAGCTATGTGTTGCGCCAAATACTTTATCAACGCGCATAATGTTTCGAATCAGCCCTTCTCGGCCAGCGCATCGAGGTATTTCTCCGCGTCCAACGCCGCCATGCAGCCGCTACCCGCCGAGGTGATCGCCTGGCGGTAGATGTGATCCATCACGTCGCCAGCGGCGAAGATGCCCGGGATGCTGGTCTGGGTGGCGTTGCCGTCGGTGCCGCTGTTCACCTGGATATAGCCGCCGTTCATCGCCAACTGATCGACGAAAAGGTCGGTGTTCGGCTTGTGGCCGATGGCGATGAACACGCCCTGCAACTCGATCTCCTTGGTGGAACCGTCCTTGACGTGCTTGATGCGCATCCCGGTAACGCCAGTCTGGTCACCGAGTACCTCGTCGAGGACATGATCCCATTCGATCGTGACATTGCCATTTCTTGCCCGCTCGATCAGTTGATCGGCGAGAATCTTCTCCGAGCGGAACTTGTCGCGGCGATGCACGACGATGACCTCCGAGGCGATATTCGACAGATACAGTGCCTCTTCGACAGCGGTATTGCCGCCACCGATGACCGCAACCTGCTGATTCTTATAGAAGAATCCGTCGCAGGTGGCGCACGCTGACACACCCTTTCCCTTGAACGCCTCTTCCGACGGCAGACCCAGATAGCGCGCCGACGCGCCGGTACAGATGATCAAGGCATCGCAGGTGTAAGTCGCTTGATCGCCCTCCAGCTTGAACGGGCGCTCGCCCAGCGTCGCGGCATGGATATGGTCGAAGATGATTTTGGTATCGAAACGCTCGGCGTGCAGACGCATGCGATCCATCAGCTCCGGTCCTTGAACGCCGTTGTGATCGCCGGGCCAGTTGTCCACGTCGGTGGTGGTGGTCAGTTGGCCGCCTTGTTCCATGCCAGTGATCAGCACCGGCTCCAGGTTGGCGCGCGCGGCATAGATCGCAGCCGTGTAGCCGGCGGGGCCAGAGCCAAGAATCAGCAGCTTGCAGTGTCGGGTTTCGCTCATCGGTGCTCTCCAAAAAGATAAACTTGGGCGACGCAAACGCGCGAAGTTTACGGAAACTGGGGTGCCGCGTAAAGAATTACAAGTGGACTGTTAG
>JALSSX010000228.1 GCA_026984055.1 Sedimenticola sp.
GTCGGGCTCCAGCAGCAGGTTGACCATGAGGCGGATGACCTCGCGCGGGGTGAAGTGGTCACCCGCGGTCTCGTTGGCCGCCTCGTTGAAGCGCCGGATCAGGTCCTCGAACACCAGCCCCATGGTAATATTGTCCACCACGTTGGGATGCAGATCGATTTCGGCGAACTTGGAGACCACCAGATAGAGGCGGTTGGCCTCCTCCATCTTCTCGATCTCTTTTTCGAACTCGAAGTACTCGAAGATCTTGCGGATGTTTTCGGAGAAACCGTTGATGTAGTCAGTCAGATGACGACCCACATTGTCAGGGTCGCCCTTGAGTTTCTGAAAATCCAGCTGGCTGTGATTGTGGAAACCCAGTGGTGCCCCGTCTTTGTCTTTTGCTCGGTTATTGAGCACCTTGTCGATCAGTTGGCTGTCCTTGCCTTCGAGTTTTTTATACGCGGCGAGGACTTTTCCCTTACTGGGTTCCAGTACACAGTCGAAGCGGCGTAGCACCGTGAGCGGCAGCATGACCCGCTCGTACTGTGGTGGCCGATAGGGACCGCGCAGCAGATCGGCCACGGACCAGATGAAATTGGCGAGTTGCTGGAAGTTTGCGGGTGTCATGGAAGTGGCCTGTCCTGGTGGTTCGAGCACTGGCGTCCGATACATGGGTCATAGCGTAGCGCCTTCACGCTATCGCCTCAACCCGCGGTCCGCCGCGGCGCGCAAGCGCTGGTCCAACCCAGCGAGCCGCCCTGGCGTGCCGATATCCAACCATTCGCCAGCATAGTATTCACCGCCCAGGCATTGTCTGGCGATAGCTTGGCGAAGCAATGGCGCCAGCGGAAAGCAGCCGGCGGAGCAGCCATCAAACAGGGCGGCGGTATAGATGCCGATGCCGGAATAGGTATGCCTGGGCTGGAGGGTGTCGCTGACCCGGCCATCGATCAGGCCGAAATCACCTTGCGGATGATGCGCGGGGTTGTCGACCAGGACGATATGCGCGTCGCTGCCTTCGGACAGGCACAGGCTGGCGAAGTCGATATCGGTCCAGACATCGCCATTGATGACCAGAAAGGGTTCGCCGTTGAAGCGCGGTAGCGCCTGGAAGATGCCGCCGCCGGTCTCCAACGCGTTGGCTTCGGGGGAGTATTGTATCTCGCTGCCCCACCGCCGGCCATCACCGAGAGCGTGTTCGATCTTCTCGCCGAGCCAAGCGTGGTTGATGACGAGCTTGCGGATGCCGGCCTCGGCCAACCTTTCGATATGATATTCAATCAAGGGCTTACCGGCGACCGGTAGCAGCGGCTTTGGCAGGTTATCGGTCAGCGGCCGCATGCGCTCGCCGCGACCGGCGGCGAGGATCATGGCCTGGACAGGTTTTTTCATGGCGGTGGAGCCGTCCCCGCGTCCATGGAAGGGATGGTCTTTCCGCGCTATTGCGGCTGCGCCCCGCCACCAGCGGATTCAACGCCTCCCGTGCCGTCGTCCACGGTGAAGCTGGCCAACGGACGTAGGTCGGTCAGCCTTTTCCGCGCCGCCGCGCCGTTGCGAACTCCGGCGAGGTTGGTCGTGACCTCCATGAAAACCGAGAGTTGGTAGGTATTGCCCGGTACCAGGGTATCCAGTTGGGCCTTGGTATACAGGTAACGCAGCCGGGTGGAATTGTTGCCGACATATTCACGTTCTTCCTGAATCTTACCGGTCCAGGCGATCTGTTGGCCCTGATCATCCACGCCGGTGAGCACGATCCAGGTATTCGTGCCTTCGCTGTAATCGAGGTATTCCACATAGTCGCGGGTCCAGTCGCCACTGAGTGAATAGTTCATTTTTATCAGCAGGTCTTCCAACTGAGTCTTGGCGACGTTGCCGTTTGGCTCCAGCGCGTTCAGCGAAGTGCTTACCGACCCTTCGGTGAATGCTTGCGCGCATTCGCCAGCGCTACCGCTGAAGGAGGAATAAGGGCGTCCATCGACGAATAGGAACCCTCGACCGAGTTGGTCGACGCTCTCCACCACGTCCGCCAGAATGCTACTGCCCGGCAGCTTCATCTGGCTGCCGGAACCGGTATAGCCAGGAGCCGAGTTCACCAGCGATTGGGTAACCCATGGGGCGTTCGCGTCGGCCTGTTCGTTGGTCAAGGAGACGTGGCCCATCTTGCCATCCATATCAGGCAGCCAGAAGGTCGCATTCTGGCTGATGGCGCCGCTGTTCAGCGTCGTCGTGGAAGCCGCGCAATAGATATCACGCGTCTTGCCGTCGTCGACCCGCACGCCGCCACCGTGCAACAGTTGCACGACAAAACCATTCTGGTCGTCGCCAATGACGTATTCTGTATCCTGGTTGCCGTCGCCATCGATATCGCGGTCGACCCGCTGCCATGCCAGCAACTCGCCATTGAAATCGTCCGAGGCGTTCTTTGTTTCGCTATATACCGGACCCACGCCAATCCCGATGCCGTGGGAATCACGCACGAAGAATGCCGCACGCCACTCGCGAACGGGGGTTTGCAGGCCAACGACATAAACATCGGCGTCCAGCCCATTGCGCACCGATAGCGTGTAGCCCGAGGTCAGCTCGGCGCCACTCACCAGGATCTGGCGTCCTTGGGCGTCTGTCCGCCCGGTGTTGGAAAGCGTGATCGCGGCATGCGCCTCGGCCACGGCGGAAAACAAGAGAACGAGGACCAATATCAAGGCGGACAACGCACCGCCGGTGGAAGATGACTTCAATTTTTGCTCCAGGTATACAGGATTCGGGTTTGTCGCCACGTGGCTCATGACCATGTACTGAAACGGCCAATCGAACAGAAACCTGAGCGGGCTTCTCCGATCCGGCGCGTTTATCGTCACGACCAATTCACATCCGGGACAACGACTGGGGATCTCGATTTTTCGAGATGCCCCAATGGGTGGGAATGATAATACCGCGCGGAGACCGACGCCAGCGTCGAAAGGGGCATGCGATATTTTCGGGGTTTGCTTGGCCACCGCGATAAACGTTGGATTCATGAGGTATTTCCCCAATGGGCAGACCATCCGGGTACTGGTATGATTTGGTAAAACGACTCGAATTCCAAAGGAGACACCATGCCAAAGATCGTCATGTATTCCACCTTGTTCTGCCCCTACTGCATGCGCGCCAAGGCGCTGCTTGACAGCAAGGGCGTGGATTACGATGAATTCCGCATCGAGGGCGATCAGGAACGCATGCAAGAGATGATCCAACGCGCCAACGGTCGGACTTCGGTTCCGCAGATCTTCATCGACGACTATCACGTTGGCGGCTATGACGACATGGCGGCGCTGGACCGCGCCGGCAGGCTCGATCCGCTACTGGAAACAGCGGCTCGGCATGCCACTGCCTGACGGGCAAAGGCTGGACAAATGGCTATGGGCTGCACGTTTCTTCAAGACGCGCAAGCTCGCCAGCGAGGCCATCAACGGCGGCAAGGTACATCTGAACGGCCAGCGCGCCAAGCCGGGCAAGATGATCAAACCCGGCTCGCGACTGGCGATCACCAAGGGTCCGTTGAGCTGGGACATCGAGATCGTCGATCTGTCGAAACAACGCCTGCCCGCTCCCCGGGCGCGATTCTTGTACAGCGAAACCGAGGCCAGCCGAAAACGACGCGAAACCCTCACTGAACGCCTGCGCGCCGAGCGCGCGGCAAGTATCCCGGTCACGCAACACCGCCCGAACAAGCGCGAACGCCGCCTGATCCACCGTTTCAAGCAGAAGGCTGGCGACTGAGTTCCTGCTACACTAAAGGCTTACCCACCTTCGATCGCAATCCATGGACCAAGACGTTTTTCGCGAGACTTATCAGGAAATCAACGAGCGCCCCTGCCCGTTCGAGAAAGCCGTTCTGACCAATCAGTGCGAATGCCGGCATGCCGAGCGTTTCTGCATCGCCGAGCGCGAGGGACTCCGCTGCCTGTCTGGCCCCGGCCAGCAACGCTGTCTGACATGGCTGGAAGCTGTGCGCGAACAGGCACGCTTCGCATTAAAAACACCAACGCATCCCGAACAGAAGATGCTCGGCCATGGCAAGGCCATCAGCATCCAGGTCGGCGGTCTGCGCGGTCTGCATATCGCGCTGCATCCCGACGACACTCCGCCCGTGGTCATCGCCGACGTGGATGCGCTGCTGCGCGAAGCGCTGGCGCGATATGGCGACTTCGGCCAAGTCGACGCGCAAAGCGTCATCCAGCAGATCGCTGCGTACAAATCCAAGAAACGCGCGCGGCGGAAGCGGAGATAATCCCGGCCGGGTCGGTTGACGGTTCATCCAGCCAAACAGCATTCTCCATGCCAATGCGCGCCACGAGACCGCGCCCTCCTCACGGATCAAGGGCAAGCGTCTTTTTTTACCGACCTGATGTGGTTTGAACTGGAAGCCGCGCCGGCCCTGCCGCGAACGGGTCACGGGCGAGCGACTACGTACTTTCAGGCGCGAACATCGAGAAACGTTCGGCATCGACACCCGCATCCAGAAAGGCGGCGCGTGTCCAGTCGGCCTCCGGCGCGGGCGCGGTGATGTAGAGATCCATGCAATCCAGGCGCGGCCGTTCGCGGATGATGCGCTCGATCACTTGCCGCCAGTTTTCCTTGCCAAGCGGTTCCAGGTCGACGCTTTCGTAGTGAAATTCATCGAAGGCGTCCCGCCAGGAACGACAGTAATTGGATAGATAGTGGCCTTGCGGGATGGCGGACAGCCAGTACAGGCACAGTGGTTCTTCGTTGCCTTCGGCGATGACGTGCTCGATCAGGCTCTGGATCGGAGCGAAGCCTTCCTCCCAGGCGATGAACAGGCGCGCGCAGCCATTGTCCTCACGCAATACGAAGTCGCCTTTCGGCCCCTCGACGTTGACCTTGTGACCTTTCTTCAAGTCGTCGAAGAAGAATTCCCGTCCCGGCCGGCGGCGGATATGAAAGCTCAGATCGAGACCATTGCACGGACAGGACGCGATCGGCAGGGTCAAGGTCTGGCCTCGATCGAAGCGCAACGTGACGCTTTGCCCGGCAAGAAAACGGAACGGTTGGGCGCGTGGCATGCGTACATGCAGGATCAGCACATCGTCTTGAAGCCGCTCCAGCTTGTGTACCTTGGCGGCGACCCGTTGGCGAGGGATCTCCTCGGCCTCGGAGACTTCGCGGGCCTCGATCAGCAAGTCGCTTTTCGCGCGGTTCGCGCACATCAGGAACATGCCCTGCTGTCGCTCGATCGGCGAGAAATGGAAATCGGCGTTGCGTACCTGCTCGATCTCGCCTCGCAGCAGTCTGGCCCGGCATTCCCCGCAACTGCCGTTGCCGCAGCCGAAAGGCAGATTCAGGCCAGCGCGCAGACCGGCTTCGAGCACGGTTTCGCAGGATTCGATGTCGAAACGGTGACCGCTCGGCTGAACAAGAATGCGGTAGCTCATCCCTTGGACAGCGTATCGATGAACTGGTTGGCCTCGGCGATGGCGGCCCGCATCTCGGCGATCAGCTTGTTCACATCATCCTCGACCTTGACGCGCTCCTTGTCCAGCGAGTTGATCGCCATCGCGTTAAGGTTGTGCTTCAGATACAACACCTGATCACGAAACAGGTCGAGCACCGGCTTGCTGCGGGATTCCACGCGGCGCATCGCCGCGATCATCTTGCCAGCCTGGGCGCGGGTCGCGTCGAATTGTTGCTCGGCCAGACGCCGTAGCTTCGGATCGTGGTAGTCTTTCAGTTCGTCACGCCATTCCTCCAGCAAGGCATTGGCCGCGTTGGTCACCTGATCGATGTGCTTGCCGATGCCCTTGGCCGCCGCCTCACTGCGTTCGTAGGCGGCGTTCAGCACTTCGTATTGTTCCTCCAGCTTGCCGCCCTGGAAGCCGGTCACCGCCTTGAATTTCTGCATCGCGGTCTGAAACTGTTCGATGGTTTCCCGCTGGACATCGCGCGCTTCCTCGACACGGTCGACCAGCACCTCGCGCGGCTCAGCCCAAAGGGATTCCATACCGCCCTTCCCTTGTAGCGCGGACACGCCCCAGGCGGCCAACGCGGCCAGCGCCCAGGTACGCTTCTTCTTTGCCAGCGAGGCCAGCAAGGTCAATAGATTCGCCATGGTCTCTTCCTGTTCAGTCTGCCAAGATGCGAGAGTATACTGCATCCCGTGATACCTGAATCGTTGTAAGGAGTCGATGCGCCGATGAAGCTGTTCCGTGTTTTCCTGGTCTGCCTGTTCGCCCTGCTCGGCGGTTGTTCCACCGTCAAATACGCCGCCTTGGAAAAGGTCGGGGTGTACAAGCGTGATATCCTGGTCGATCGCGTAGAGGATGCGCAGCAGGCGCAAGAGAAGGCAAAGGAGAAGGTCGTCTCCGCCTATGAGGAATTCACCAAATTGGTCAAGGTGGATGGTGGCGATCTGGAGTCCACCTATAAACGTCTGAACAAAACGGTGGAGAAAACCGAGAAGAGCGCCAAGGAGGTCGACAAGCGCATCGCGGCAATCGACAAGGTGGCTAAGGATATGTTCCAGGAATGGCGCGATGAGTTGAAGCTGTATTCCAGCGCGGCCTTACGCAAATCCAGCGCGGAGAAGCTACGTGACACCCAGCGCCGCTACCAGCGCATGATCACCAGCATGCGCCGGGCGCGCGGGCGCATCGACCCAGTATTGCATGTGTTCCAGGATCATGTGTTGTTTCTGAAGCACAACCTGAATGCCCGCGCGCTGGCGGCGTTGAAGAACGAGGTCGGTTCCGTCGAAGACAAGGTCGATCGCCTGATCGAGGAGATGAAAAAGGCCACCGCCGAGGCCGACGCCTTCATCAAGACCATGCCCTGAAACGTTTCACCCAAGGGCATCTCGAAAAATCGAGATGCCCGAATGGAACAGGGATGTCCCACCCTTTTCGATCACGATAAGTGATGGAAAATGTCAGCAAAGCGGCAATTGCATTCTCTCTTTGCGACGAGAAAAATACCATGGAAGGCATTTTTCGAGTCCCCCTACAGGTAGTCGCCGAGCCTGCGCGCCGACATCATCAACAGGAAGACATGTGCGTCCAGTTGTCCAGCGTGATCCGCCCCTCACTTCAGAAACTCCGCTACCCGGCGGGAGAACTCCGGCGTACGCAGGTAACCGTATGACTTGTGATGATTCGGCTTGCCGACCTCCGGCCCGATATAGTCATTGCTGACCAGATCATCCCGCACGTGTACCTTGCTGGCGTTTGCTTGATAGTCGTCCGCCAGATGCGCATCGACCGCGACCGGATCCTTGCGGTCGGCGAAGTTGAACCAAGCGCCCCGAACGACCGTCGGCGCGCGCACCCGATCGGCATCCTTCTCCGCCGAGTGGTAGTTACGTTCCTCGATGATCTTCGCCTTGACGTGCGGCACGCCGAGCGGCGAGCCGATGGTCACCAGGGTATCCAATTCGAAATCGGGCGCCTCCCGACCGAGGTCGCGCAAGGCGTCATAGGCAATGATACTGCCCATCGAATGCGCTATCAGCAGAACCTTGTCGTCCCGTAGTGGCTTCAGCACATCCAGCAGATCCTTGCGCAAGATCTTCCGTGTCGATCCCTGCGCTCCGTTCCGACCACGGATGCGGCGGTCGGCGTAGTAGTAGTTGAGATCCTTCAACAACCTGCCGAGCATCCAGTCGGCCAGCGCATCGACTCCGAGTTTCTGCTTGAACACATCCAGGGTGTCGCCGACGATATCGAACAGGCCATTGCGCACGTTGTCGATGAAGCCGTCCTTGTATTCCTTCAGCACATCCGGGTCCGCGACCGGGTAGTAGGGTTCCTTATTGTACAGGGAATCGGCGCGAAAATTCGCATCCCTGTGCATCGAGTATTTGTACATCAGGTCTGCCCAGTAGACCATTTCGAACCGGAACCCCGAATCAACTATCCCGGCATTCTTCGCCAAGCCCTCGACGATGGCCCGCCGCCAACCGTCCGCCAATTCATCCCTTGGCGGCTTGTTGGCCAGACCATGGATCGCAACGATGACCTTCTCCATTCGATCTCTCCTGTCATTGTTCGTCGTCACGACCAGCCAAGCCTCGGGATGATCGCGCGTCCCTGTGTCGCCCCTCGCGGCGTTGCTCGTCGTCGAGAGGATGCCCCGCGCCCCTCTCGCGTCTTGCCATGAAAGAAACGGCGCGAACGCTGGAATACGACGTTTGGCCGACCGTGGCGATATATCGCAAGCATAGGAAAGATTTGCGAGATCTACAAAGTTCACGATGAATTTGCGGGTGGATGAAACACGGCGTTTTCGACAGACCGTGAATTCGTCCGGAAATAACGTGCCGCCAAATCCCGCCCGGTTTCGACAAAACGCCGCATATAGCCGATTTCGCTGTCTTCCTCGCGCATCGCCAGCAATAGCTGTTTGTCGATGCCGGTGGCCTTCTTCACCAAACCGAGTTCAGCGATAGCTTCATCGGCCAGCCACTCGGGCAAGACACACACGCCGCGTCCGAGCGCGACCAGTTGCAACATGATCTCGATCGATGCGATGGTCTTGCGCTCGGGCGCTGGATAACCGGCCGGCGCAAGAAAACGACTGACGATGTCCAGACGCTCCAGCGGCACCGGAAAACTCAATAGCGTCTCCTCGCTCAGCCGGGCCGGACTCAGTGCCTCGACTCCGGCCAATGGATGATTCGCTGTCAGCAATACCACCAGCCGGTAAGCCGCGAGTGGTTCGTACCGAATGCCTGGCTGGTTTTCCGGATCGGGCGTGATCAACACATCGATATGCTGATCACGCAGGCCGCGCATGCCAGAGAATGGGAAATCCTGCACGATATCGATGTCCACATCGGGCAGTTCCCTCAGAAAATCACCGACCACCCGCGTCAGCCAGCGATAGCAGGGATAGCATTCGACGCCGATGCGCAATACACCGAGGCGGCCTTCGGCGCAGGCCTTCAACATACGCTCGGCCTGGGTCAGCACCGGCAATACCTGACGCGCGGCATGCAGCAACAGTTCTCCGGCTGGAGTCAGTTGCAGACGCCGGCCCCGGCGCTTCCATAGCGGCACGCCAAGCCTTTGTTCCAGATGACGGATCTGGTGCGACAGCGCCGACTGGCTCAGACAGAGCTGTCCAGCGGCGCCGGTAAGCGTGCCTTGTTCATCCAGCGCCTGGATGATGCGCAGATGACCGTGTTCAATCATTATGAGATTTTCTCACTATTCATCATCAAAACATCATTATTCCTCATCGATGCTCGAACATACAATCCCTGGCCAGATCACACACCGAGGAGACCGAGATGGCTAAGACACATAACCTGGGATTCCCGCGTATCGGCGGGCAACGCGAGTTGAAATTCGCGCTGGAGGCGTACTGGAAGGGCGATGGCAGCCAGGAGCAATTACAGAAAACCGCGCGTGACTTGCGCCAGCGACACTGGCAGCGGCAAGCCGGCCTGGATCTGGTGCCAGTCGGAGATTTCGCGCTGTACGATCAGGTGTTGGACATGAGCCGCCTGCTAGGCAACATCCCACCGCGATTTCGCGATGGCGAGGACGATCCACTGAACAACGACTTCCGTATCGCACGCGGTCGCGCCACGCCGGACAGCAAACCGGTAACCGCCGGCGAGATGACCAAA
>JALSSX010000229.1 GCA_026984055.1 Sedimenticola sp.
CGAATTACGCCCCGGCGATCTGGTCTTCTTCGACACCGACTACAAGGGTGGCCATGTCGGCATCTTTATCGGCAATGGATGCTTCATCCACGCTCCGTCCAGCGGTGGCCAAGTGCGCATCGACCGCCTGGACGCGCCCTACTGGCATCGCGTCTTCAGCAGCGGTGGGCGGATACCGGCGGCTCGGGACATGTAACACTGTCGGAGGACTTCAGTAGACATGCCAGCGTTCGACCGCTTGGCTGGCCGTGGCTATATCAATGTCCCGATGGCGCTATCGAGCAAGCCGGGTTCTGCCGATCGGCTTGAGCCAGACGTTCGACATCCTCGCGGTACAGCGCCTCATCGAAGCTACCGGACTTCAGCGCGAAGATCACCTCGCGCGCCCAATCCGGCAACTCGGGGTGCAGTCGATAGTAGACCCACAAGCCGGCCCTTCTGTCGCGCAGCAGGCCGCTTGCCCGCAAAATCGCCAGATGACGGGAGATTTTCGGCTGTACCAGTTCCAGCGACTGAGTCAGCTCACAGACGCATAACTCGCTCCCGTCGGCCAGTAGCATCAGAATGCGCAAGCGGGTCCGGTCAGCCAGTGACTTGGTGAGGGTTTCCAACAACATCATTCACTCTACCCTTCATGCTATTGACCCAGCAGCTGAAGATGGCCGGGTTACTCATGGCGCGGTGACACGCCAGCGTCGGCGATAGTCAATGTAAGGGATGTCCCACCCTTTTCGATCACGATAAGGGATTGAAAATGTGAGCAAAAAGGAAATCGTATTTTCTCTTTGCGACGAGAAAAATCCCATGGAAAGCATTTTTCGAGATCCCCGTAAGTTTTGTCCATAAAGAGATTCCGCGCAACATCACCGATGAACGAGGGTGCGCAATCAACAGCTCAGGACAACCTGTTTGATCACCGGGTCAATAACAGGCCCTAACCTAATCTACAGGCCCAGCAACTCACGGATATTCGTGACCCGCGCCAGATCGAGAATAGCCTCGGGTGATTGTTCAAAACGCAAGTAACCATTGCGCCGACGCGCGCGCGCCAGCCATTCCAGCATCAATGCCAGCGCGGCGCTGTCGGCGCGACGGATACCAGCCAGATTGATGCGCCAAGCCTTGCCTGAATCGAACAGACGCCGGGTCTGTCGTTCAGCCCGCATGACGGTATCGAGGACCAGGTCACCCTTCAAAGTCGCGCGCTTGGCCTTGATATCGACGCGTAAGTTCGCCAACGCGGTCAGCCGCTCTGCTTATGGTTATGCTTTCGCAGCCGACTGATCAGGCCGTCCATACCGTAGCGGCGGATCTGCGAGGCGAAGCTGCCGCGATAGTTGGACACCAAGCTTACACCATCGACGATGACATCGTAGACCTTCCATTCGCCATTCTCGAAATGCAGTCGGTAGTTGATTGGCACCAGCGGACCGCCATTGTCCACCCGCGTGGCGACCATCGCTTCATCCGGACGCGACGACGGACGCAAGGGGAGATACCGGATGGGTTGGTTCGAGTATTCCAACAGCGCGGTCGCATAGGTTCTGACCAGAAGTTGCTTGAAGGCCTCCGCGAATTGCTTCTTTTGCTCGGGCGTGGCACGCCGCCAGTAACGCCCAACGGCAAGCCGCGACATGCGTTCGAAATTGAAATGCGGCACGACACCCTTTTCCACCAGATCATAGATGCGACCGGGGTGCTGCTTCAGTGTCTGTTTCTGCGCGACAACCGTCTTCAACACCTGATCGGCGGTATTACGCACCAGCTCCAACGGACCCTCGGTCGCATTTGCCTGCGACTCGGCCGACACCAGGCTGGGCAACACAAAACATAACGCAAACAGCAATCTATTTAGCAAAGGGGTCATCGTTCTTGCCTCCTTCGGATGCCTTGTCGAACAGAAACTGGCTGATCATCTCTTCCAACACCAGCGACGATTGTGTCAGATGGAACTCCCCACCGTCTTTGAGCCAGGTCTCACTGCCACCCGGGTCGATACCGATATACTGTTCACCGAGCAAACCAGCGGTGTAGATCTTGG
>JALSSX010000230.1 GCA_026984055.1 Sedimenticola sp.
CGCGGTGGCCGAGCGCCTGCTGGAGGGCATAGAGGAGGTCACCGACGTGACCGTGCATATCGATCCGGAGGACGACGAGGAAGCGCCGCCATGCCGCGGCTTGCCGCTGCGTGAACAGGCGTTGGAAATGCTGCGCCAGCGTTGGCGGAGGGTGAGTTGCGCCGAGGATATCCGCCGCATCGTGTTGCACTATCTGTCGGGGCGCATCGATGTCGATGTCTTTCTGCCACTGGCCTGTTTTCATGGCGAGGCCGAAACCCTGGCGTTCAGAAAGAAGTTGACAGAGGCTGCCGACGGACCATTCGGTATCGTCAGGGTGTATTACGGCTAGCGCGAAGGAAACGCCCCTCAGGGCGTGCCATTGGGCCGCCGCAGTAGAAGGCCGGTGAGAAATCCGGATTAGGCCTGACCCCGGCATCACCCACGGGGAAGCGAGGCATGCAGGAAATGCCGGGAGTCGTTTCCATGATTCGGACACCCTGCGGCGGGACCACGGGCAACCGGCCACGACAGGACGCGTTGTTTCCATCATGGAATTTCTCTCGTCACAAAGGGAAAATGCGATTTCCTCTTTGCTCATATTTTCCATCACTCATCGTGATCGAAAAGGGTGGGGCATCCCTGTCCCACTCGGGCATCTCGATTTGTAACTATTCAGCTCACCACTGAAATGCGCCATCTCTGCGTTGGAAAATGGTCATTTACACCTGTAAACTCACATTTCCCGCCTTGATCTGACACATTTCAGCGGCAATCTGAGCAGTTACAGCATGATTTTCCTACTTGCTGAGTAGTTACCTCGATTTTTGAGATGCCCTCATGTCAGTCAGTCTGGCTTGCACTCAATTGGTGCGGCGACGACCTCTTTTGGTGCTTCTTCGCGCAAGCATTAATGGAATCCGCTGGAACCCAAAATAATTCAATGCCCGTCGGGTTTCCTCCCTCTTGACCAAAAGTCGCTGGGAATGGCATGGTTCGTCTGATTTACAGTCGGCCGCCACCCGGAGGGCCGTTTCGTTACTTGGAGGGGGAGGGGCAGCCTTGCTGCTCGCGAGCCTGGGTTTGCAGTTCAGTTCTGGAGAGAGAATATGACCGATGTCTTGAAGATGATCAAAGACAACGACGTGAAATTCGTCGATTTTCGTTTTACCGATACTCAGGGCAAGGAGCAACACGTTTCCGTGCCGGCGAGCGTCATCGATGAGGATATCTTCACCGAGGGCAAGATGTTCGACGGCTCGTCGATCGCCGGCTGGAAAGGCATCAACGAATCCGACATGATCCTGATGCCGGAAGCGGATACCGCCGTGATGGATATTTTCTCCGAGGAGCCGACGCTGAATCTGCGCTGCGACATCCTGGAGCCGGCGACGATGGAAGGCTACGAGCGCGACCCGCGTTCCGTGGCGAAGCGCGCTGAGGCCTATCTGAACTCCACCGGCGTCGCCGACACCGCCTATTTCGGTCCCGAGCCGGAATTCTTCGTCCTCGACGATGTGCGCTGGGGCGCGACCATGGCCGGTTGTTTCTACAAGGTCGATTCGGAAGAGGCCGAGTGGAACTCCGAGAAGGTCTATGAAGACGGCAACATCGGTCACCGCCCAGGCGTCAAGGGCGGTTATTTTCCGGTTCCGCCCGTCGATTCGCTGCACGACCTGCGCGCTGCGATGTGCGTCGCGTTAGAGCAGATGGGCGTGCCGGTCGAGGTACACCATCACGAGGTCGCGACCATGGGTCAGTGCGAGATCGGCACCATGTTCAGCACCCTGGTGAAGCGCGCCGACTGGAACCAGATCATGAAGTACGTGATCCACAACGTCGGCCACGCCTATGGCAAGACGGTCACCTTCATGCCGAAGCCACTGGTCGGTGACAACGGTTCCGGCATGCATGTGCATCAGTCCCTGGCGAAGGACGGCGAGAACATCTTTGCTGGCGACCAGTACGGCGGCCTGTCCGAGACCGCGCTGTACTACATCGGCGGCATCATCAAGCACGCGCGCGCGCTGAATGCCTTC
>JALSSX010000231.1 GCA_026984055.1 Sedimenticola sp.
GTGCCGAGCTAGACGGTTTGCTCGAGCATATCGCCGCGAACGATCTTGAACAACAGATGGAGCGCCTGCGCCAGTTTGCGCGCGGTAACCGCCTGCGCGTCGCCGCTGCCGATATCGCCGGCGTGATTCCGCTGGTTACGGTGTCCGACTACCTCACGGCGATCGCCGAGGTGGTGATCGAAAGCGCGCTGGATATCGCCCTGGCCGAGATGCGCCGCCGACATGGCAATCCACGCCACATCGAGGGCGACGCCAGCGGTTTCATCGTTGTCGCCTATGGCAAGCTCGGTGGGCGGGAACTGGGGTACGGCTCCGATCTGGACCTGGTGTTTACACATGGGGGCGTCGAGTCGAGCGCGATGACCGATGGCCAGCGACCCTTGGCCAATGAGGTCTACTACATCCGTCTCGGCCAACGCCTGGTGCATATCATCACCACGCGCACCCACTCCGGGCGGCTCTATGAAGTGGATGTGCGCCTGCGGCCGAATGGCGCTTCCGGCCTGCTGGTCAGCTCCTTGTCGGCCTTCGCCCGCTACCAGCGCGAGGACGCCTGGACCTGGGAGCACCAGGCGCTGGTGCGCGCCCGCGCGGTGGCTGGCGACGCGTTGTTGGCCAGGCGCTTCGAACAGCTGCGCGCCGAGCTGTTGTCGCGCCCTCGCGATGTCGAGACCCTGCGTCGCGATGTTGCCGAAATGCGGGAGAAAATGCGTGCGGCGCTGGACACATCCAATGACCGGGTGTTCGACCTGAAGCAGGGCCGGGGCGGTATCGCGGATATGGAATTTATGGTTCAATACAGCGTTTTACGTTGGGCATCGACACATCCCGATCTGGCCGCCGACAGCAGCAATCTCGGCCTGCTGGACAGGCTCGCCGCGCTCGGCCTGCTCGAAGGCGACGCGGCCGCGCGGTTGGCGACGATCTACCAAGGGATGCGTGCCCTGTCGCACCGCAAGGCGCTGGCCGGCGAAAAAGCGCAGATCGGCGCCGGCGAACTGCGCGACGAGCGGGTCCAGGTGATCGACATCTGGCGACGCCTGATGCGGACAAACTGAATCTTTGGGAGTTGTAGTATGCAAACAATGGCGGACCGTGATGGGGTCATCTGGATGGACGGTGAGATGCGGCCCTGGCGGGACGCCAAGGTGCATGTGCTGACCCACACCTTGCATTATGGCATGGGCGTGTTTGAGGGCGTGCGCGCCTACCATGCCGACCAAGGGACCGCGATCTTCCGCCTGCGGGACCATACCCAGCGGCTGTTCCGTTCGGCAAAGATCCTCGGCATGTCCATCCCTTTCGACGGCGAAACCCTCGACGAGGCGCAACTCGCGGTACTTCGCGAAAACCACCTGGACTCCGCCTACATCCGTCCGATGTGCTTCTATGGCTCCGAGGGCATGGGCCTGCGCGCCGACAACCTGCGCGTGCACTGCATGGTGGCTGCCTGGGAATGGGGTAGCTATCTGGGCGCTGACAACATGGAGAAAGGTATCCGCATCCACACCTCGTCGTTCAGCCGTCATCACGTCAACGTCACCATGTGCAAGGCGAAGGCCAACGGCAACTACATGAACTCCATGCTCGCCTTGCAGGAAGCCATAGCCAACGGTTACGACGAGGCCCTGCTGCTGGACACCGAGGGCTATGTCGCCGAAGGCAGCGGCGAGAATATCTTCCTGGTTGTCGATGGCGGCTTGGTGACCCCGGATCTGACTTCCGCGCTGGATGGCATCACACGCCGCACCGTCATCGAACTCGCTGGCGAGCTGGGTATCCCGGTCAGGGAGAAACGCATCACCCGCGACGAAGTCTATATCGCCGACGAAGCCTTCTTCACCGGTACCGCCGCGGAGGTCACGCCAATCCGCGAGGTCGACAACCGCTCCATCGGTAACGGCGGTCGCGGGCCGATCACCGAAAAGCTGCAAAGTCTGTATTTCGAGCTGGTGCATGGCCGTGTAGAACCGCATCGCGACTGGCTGAGTTAC
>JALSSX010000232.1 GCA_026984055.1 Sedimenticola sp.
CCTTGGCGTCGTCCAATCAATCGCTGTTCAAATACACCAACCAATACGCCAACCAACCCGTAAACGACACACAAAACCGGACACTTCTGAATGGCAGAAAAGAGGACATTTCTGAATTGGGTTGACAGCACCAATTGTGCTTTCCGGCAATATTATCGTTATGGCCAATCGAACGTCGGATTTTAGCAAGCATGCCATTTCGTTCCCGGCAAGGCGCGAGGAAGCCGTGAAGCCGCGCGGCGATGCACAACCCTGCCAGGACGCTTCAGCGCGCGATATCGCCGACGCTTGGCGGGCTATGACCTAAAACCCCGGCCCGCCACCGCTCAGTACGCGACACGCACCGACCAACGATTCAAGGTACCGACATCCCGCGCGGCCAGATCCCTGACGCGCAGCATCCAGTCACCCGCCACTGCCTCGCCTTCGAGCACCTGAAGCGCGGTGAACATCGCCGACTCATAACGCCGTTTCAGGTCGCTTCTACCGCCACCTTCATTGGCGTGCAGGCGGATCAGGGTAGCAGCGGGTGAGACCAGATCCACTTGTAGATCACCGATATAAGTATGGCTGATATCGACCTCGACCTGGATATCGGTAATCACCCCGCCGCCGTCCAGACGGATGCCACTACTGATACCAGCGGCATCGTCGTCCGGAATTGACATCCCTGGCGCCGCCTCGCCCTGGACGACTTGGTGCGCCCGCTCAACATCGATCTCAAGGGTCCAGCTCTCCAGTACGCCAACATCCCGCGAGGCAGTGTCGACCACATGTAGGCGCCACGCGCCGCGCACCCCGCTGCCGATCAAGCGTTGCAAGGCCGGAGTATCGGCATCGTCGAACCGCCGGTGGATGTCGTCGCCACTGGCGCCCGCCTTGTCATGCAGCACGGCCTCGCTACCGTCCGGCGCGATCAGACTGACGACCAGATCACCGATCCAACTGTGAATGATGGCGACATCAACGGCGATCGCGGCCAGATTGCCGTCCTCGGCGATGCTCAAGGAGCTATCGACGCCTGCCGGTTCGTTGTCCGGAATCAGCAGATTCGGAAATGCCTCGGCGCGCGTTCGACTCCCGCTCGAGCCCCCCGGCGCCTGGCCGACACGGAAACGGATCACGTCGCCCGGCGCGCCGACATCAGCGATCGTCAGGCCGGAATCACTGCCCGACCAGACACGCGATGATGGCGTCGTATCATGTGCCAGCGCCACGCCGTCGCACGCGGCAAACAGATCATCTGCGTCACCCTGGTTGCGGTTGTTTTCCAGATCGAGGTGCCCATCGGCCTGCAACAGTGCGCATTGGTAGTGGCGGCTCTCGCTACCACCCTGCCATTCGTTGGAACCCAGGGTATCGCAATGATAGACCGCCAGGCCGCTGGCCGGCAGCCCCTTGTCAAGTCCGATGTTGGTGCGATTCTCGACCAGGAAATACTCGTTCAGGTCATCCGTCTCGTACTTCAGCACGCTACCGTAATCACCGTGCGACGCCTCGAACTCACCGGTGTTGTTGAGCAACACGACATTGTCCGCCCAGCCCGCGAGGTAACGCAGATAGGCGCATACCGGCGCCGGCGTGCGGCGTGAATCCAAATGATTGCCCGCGCCCATCAAACAATAGATGCCGATGCCCGCGCTCTGTTCCGCATCGCCGTCGCGCTTGCCATAATCGTACATATCCGGGAAGCGGCACAGCAGATGGCCGTTCTCGTGACAGAGGGTACCGATGCGTAGATCGACGCGTTCCCTCCCCAGGCCGGTCAGCAGATAGAAATGCGTGCGCATGCCGCCGTAACGCAAATCAGCTACCGAGTTGTGTGGCCACAGATTTCCGGTGTATTGCGAATTGCCGGCATAGAGGATGTTCAGCGCATCGACGATGCCATCGCCGCGTGAATCGAACTCTGCCAGATCGATACCCAGGTCGTTGACGACGATATCCATGACCTCCTCAACCATCAGTGTTGAGATATATTCGGCGCGGCGTTTCGACAGACGCACCGGACCGACCACGCGATTACGGTAGTTCAGCTTGCCATTCGACACCGTGCGGAAATACTCACGCACGGAAGAAAAATTGCCGTTGACCCGATAGCCGTCCTGATTCAGCATCGCATCGACATCGGCCGGGGTGATATTCGAGCGCACATCGTCGAAATCGACGATCACGGTCAGCCCGGTGACATCGCCGCTGAACAGCTTGCGCCCGTCGAGCAGACCGCCATCCGGACCGAAGGTGCGGATAATCGCCGAATCCGGCTCCGGCTCCGGCGGCCGCAATTGCATGTAACGCTGACTGAAACGCCGGTTGCGCACTTCCGGCGCCTCCTTCAGATGACGTCGCAAGCCCGTCGGCACCGGCTTGCCGACGGGCACGCCGGTGGAGACAAAACGTCCATCGCCCGCCAGTTGCACGTAACAGTAGACGCCCAGATCCACATCATAGACGACGCTAAAGCCTTCCAGCGTCTCGAAACGCGCATAGAACTCGTCACCGAACACACGCAGTTGCAGCGCATCCCCGGCATGCTGGTCGAAAACCTCGACCTGACCATTCAGTACACTCATCTTCCGCTCCTATATCCGAATTCGTCTCCCATTCGAGAAGTATAGTCAGGAGAGAATCCAGGCATGGGCGAACTACGCCAATATCGGAAAAGTCCTAGCCCGAAGAGCGACCGATGACAAAACGATGCTTGCCCGAGGCCGGGCGCGGAATCTCGGCGACGCGGGTGATTTCCAAGCGCATGTCGAGTTCGTCACGCAGACGCTTTTTCAAGCCACGCGCGTCTTCCGCGCGCAACGGCCCGGTCGTGACCAGACGCAGCGATATACCATCATCGGCGGTCTGCTCGAACTGGAACTGGGTGATGCTCGTCTGGCCATCGAGTAGATGGATGAACCACGAGGGATAGAATCGTCGGCCATCGGGCGTGTGGATGATGTCGTTGGCGCGACACAGACCCATCTCCATCAGCGGAAAGGGTGAACCGCAAGGACAATCGCCATCCTTCAAGCGGCCGGTATCACCGTTCGCGTAGCGGATGAACGGCATCACGCGATCCGTCAGCGAAGTGAGCAGCAGCCGACCATCGGCTTGCGATTCCAACCACACGGTATCGCTGAACACATGCAGGCCGCCATACCGGCATTCCAGCGCAATGTTCGGCACCTCGCGGCTGCCATACTGATTGAATACATGGCAGCCGAAGGCGCTTTCAATGGTCTCGCGCTGCCCGTCGTGGAGGATCTCGGCGGTCGAATAGACACCCTTGATCGGCGGTAGCTTGAGCCGGCGACGCAGCACATGGCGGGCCAGTTCGTCCAGAATAGAGGCATAGCCCTGCAACAACACCGGCCGCCATGAGCGGATCAAGCCGGCCCAGGCGGCCAGTTCACGTTCGCTGAACTCCCAGGCGGCCAGGGTTCTCTCCGCCGCGATGAATTCCTTGTAACGCCTTTTCAGGCCGGTTTCGATGTCTTGTCGCGCACCCCAGAAGTTCAGGATCTTCTCGCCGGGTTCCCAGCCGCACCAGCGATAGCTTCGCATCATACCGGCGCGCATGCGCTCAGTCTTGTCGTCGTTGTAGTAGAAGGACAGCGGTTTGCCAGTGGACCCACCGGTGTGGCCGAGACGATAGGCATCCGACGCCAGATCGCGATCGCGCATGGCGTCGCGATGCCGGCGTACATCGGCCTTCTCCAGCACGGGCAAAACAGTGATATCGATACCGCTGGTCGGTAGCATGATGCCGGCATGCCGACGCTGGTAGAAGTCGCAGTGATTGGTGGCGAAATGCACGATATCATCGAACATTCGCTGGCGCAGCCGATCCAGTTGCCCGGCGCTCAGCGATTCGTTTTGCAACAAGCCGGCGAGGTACTGGTAACGCTGCGGCTTGCGTCGCCGGTGCAGACGCTGTTTCAACACGGCCAGCAACACCAGCGTGGAAGTCGCCTGTCGGTTGACTGTGATTCGTCCGCGGGAAAACCGTGAATACATCCACGCAGGCTTGGCCTTGGCATCCCGTGGACAACCCCCGGGCAACCCGCATGACAACGGGATGGCGTATCCATCATGACCGCTGGGCGGACGTTGCCAGTACCTGTTCCCAGGCCCGGCGATCCACGCCGTAAGCAGCGATGGCCGAGGCGATTTGGTCGAGACGTTCGGTGCGGTGCGCCTCGGCGTCGATGCGCTGGAATCCGGGTGAACGCTCGCCGAAGTTGTTTTCCATGTTGGCGATGAAACGCTGGAAGGCGGCGCGCGCGTCAGCCATCGCGTCGTCCTGGCACCACCAGGCGCCTGGCCTGGAGAACGCCGCCCGCAGATGCCCGATGCGTTCCATGACCAGGCTTTGCTTGGCGGCATACTCGCCGCGCAGGCGGGTGCTGGTTTCATCCACGAGCGCACGTATCGCCGCCTGATCCGGCACGTCTCGCGGGAAGCCCCGTTCGCACAGTAACTCGACGCTGAACAGCATCACATCGCCGAAGAACTGACGCTCAAACTCGCCGGACAGATCAACGCCCGCGCCACTTCTGTGGACACCGGGACGGAATTCGGAACGGCCGACCGTCGCCAACGTGCGCTTGTGCAGCAAAGGCAGGTTCGCCGATACGAAGCCATCACCGAGCTCGGCACGCGCGATGCGTCCTAGTGTCGGACCAGCCATGCGCAGACGCAAAGCGGCGAACGGAATGAAATAGCGCAGCCCTTCCGGGCGCATCACATAGTTGCCGGTATAAATGGTGCGCGCCGGCGCGACACTGGTGTCTAACGGCCGGTGGGCATAACAACTGACACGGGTCGGATGCTCGCCGTCGAAGAAATGCGCCAGCCGTTCGGCAAGACGCACGAAACAGGCGCGCTGATCGTGCGCGCCCTCCAGATCACAGGGGTAGTCATAGGCATCCCGCATCGGCGCGAAGCCGAACAGATCCGCCATGTCGTGATAGGCCGCGTCACCACGCAAAGCCGCGCTGGCGGTGTGGAAAGCACAGCCGCTGGTCGGCGACAAGGCACGCATGCGCGACAGAAAAGCCGTCACATCCTGGAGAAAATTTCCCGCCATCACCGCCGGGGATACCGGAGGATCGCCAACCACCTTGCCGGTCAACAGGGTGATCGGCCTTTCATGGAACAGTCGATCCAAGGCGTGAAAATAGCTTACCGCCAACAGCTCGCGGCGACCGGCGGCGCCACAGCCGAGCACGCGGAATTCCTGGTCGCTGTCGAGAAAGAAGAACAGCAGCCGACCCGGTTCGCGCGCGGCCAGCCGGCGCAGCAACAAATAACTGATATTGCGCATGCGCGATGGCCCCTTCAGGGAGAAGTCCGGCCCATCGGCATCACCGACGATAGAGGCCAGCGCCGGCAGCCGCCCGCCCAGAACATGCAGTTCGTCACGCTGCTCAGGCTGGTCGAAATGTAGAACCTCCAGCCCGCGTCGACTGAAACCTCGCGCCAGTTCGGCATGCTTGGCGCGGTTCTCCGCCCACCGGCTATCGTCGGCAACGATTGCGCGCACCTTGGCAAAGCGGCCATCGCGGACGCCGCCATAATGGAAGGCTTGGCACTGCGCCAACAGACTTTCCAGACAGACTTCCAGATGGCCGGGACGATCCGCGACCGGAATTACGACGACGAAGGCGTGCCGCGCATCCTGTTCGTGGCGCGCCAACAATGCCTCCAATTCGCGATGCATCGCCTGATAGTCGCGCATGGCTTCGTCATCGATGCCATCACGCCACAACAACTCTTCGGCAAGCGGTAACACGGCGCGATAACAGGCAACCGCCTCCCCCGCCCGGTCGAGCCTGGCGAGCGACGGCTCGCCGGCATAGCGGTCGAGAAACGCCCGCAGGGCCGGGCCAGTATCGCGCATGCCGCCCTCAGCGCCGTGAACTATAGTTGGGGAAGGCATCCTTATCGATCATGATCTCGACCAGATGAATGCCGCCATGCAGAGCATCGCCGGCGAACAGCGCGTCGATATCCTGCTCCCGCTCGACATGCGTGAAACCGATACCGAATGAGCGCGCCAGCGCGGCAAAATCGGGATTGACGAAATCGCAATCGATGAAGCGATCGCCATAATGCTGATGCTGGTTTTTGCGAATCAGACCCATGGTCGCATTGTTAAATATCACTACGTTCAGCGGAATCTCATAGTTCACCGCCGTCATCAGTTCCATGCAACACATCTGGAACCCGCCATCACCGAGTATCGCGAAGGTTGGCTTCTTCTCAGTGAAGCGCGCGCCGATCGCCGCCGGGATCGCATGCCCCAGCGACGATACTCCCGAATTCGAAAAATAACGATTCGTCGCCGATACATTGAAGAAATTCTGCGCGAAGATGATGTTATCGTCGAACACCATCAGCTCCTCCGGAAAATGTTGTTCCAGACACAGGAAGAAATGCTCGACCAGGGCGAAGCCGGATGGAAAGATCGGATTCGCGCCCGGCTGCTGACCATCACGCGAGCGTTGCTCGCCGAGCGCTTCCTCCAACGGCGCGCGCGACAGGCCGCGCGCTTCCAGGCTGGCGAGCAGCGCATCGAGAGTGTCGCGGATATCGCCGGCGATCGCCAGATCGGCGCTGAAGACCTTCTCGATCTGCTCTGTGTCATGATCCACCTGAACGATGCGGCACTCGGCCAGCAGGCTGTCGTCCCATAAGTAGCTGGTGCGCTCATTGAAGCCAGCGCCGAGAAACAGGATCAAGTCGGCATGATTGGCGATATAGTGGTAAGCGTGGTCGCTGGAAGTCACCCCCAGGCTGCCAAGCGACAACGGCGACCGCTCGTCGATGACCCCCTTCGCCTTCAGGCTGGTGGTAACCGGGATGCGCAAACGCTCGCTCAGCCGTGAAACCTGCGGCTGCGCGCCGGCGCGGATGCAGCCATAACCGGCGACTATCACCGGGCTGACCGCCGAAGCAAGCATATCGGCCAGGGTCTCGATCGCGGGCGCGGCCTCACTGAGCGGACGCCTTGGCCGCTGAGTGGAGACGCCATCGAGCAAAACAGCGTCGACCTTCTCCTTCTGTACGTTGTAGGGAAAGCTCAACAGCACAGGTCCAGGACTATCCGACAGCAGGATACGCGCCGCCCGATTCAGCACATTTGCCAGATAATCGGTACGCTCGACAATCTTGTTGTAGCAAGTGATGCCCTGAAACAACCGACCCTGATCGATACTGCCGCCCTCGCCGGAGCTTTCCTGCAAGCCCCCCTTGCCAAAGATATGCGTCGAGGTCTCTCCGGTGATGATCAGAATCGGCAGCTTATCCACATAGGCGTTGGCGATGCCGGTGACCAGATTGGTCGCGCCCGGACCCGCCGTGGTGATACAGGCGCCGATGCGTCCACTGGCGCGGGCATAGCCACCCGCCATGAAGGCCGCGCCCTGCTCGTGCTTCACCAGCACGCTGCGCACCGGGGAATCGTACAAGGCATCATAGACTGGCAGGATATGCGCGCCGGGCATGCCGAAGATGCACTCGATGCCGAGCCGTCGCATAAACCGCACGATCAGCTCGCTGACTTGGATTTCATTCATATCCGGTCATATCCGGTTCCGGCCCGTATCACCCGTGGCGGCGTATGAAAACACGCGAGGCGAAGCAGATCAAGGCAGCGCCGGGCCGCGAATTATCGCCACGGCCGGCCAAACGGCGAAATCATCGCACACGCACACAGCCCCTGGCAGCGTTGCTTATCGTCGTGAGGGAAGCTTCCCACAGCCTCGTCACGCCTTGCGCGCGCGTCTTCGTGGGGCGCCCATGCCTGGAGGTATGATGAGAACAATACCCGCCATCATGAAGATTGCCCCGGATTCAGCCGCAGGCCAGCGCCAGGATCCTGTCAGTCCGACTTTCTGGAACGGCTCGCCACCTTGGCCCTTGCCTTCAGCGTATTCCGATCGAGGCATGGCGAAGAAACGAAACGCCTGAAGAATTGCCCCCCCGCCACGGGTGATTGTGTAAAAGTTCGCAACAAATCCGCGCGGAATCCCTTTCTCGGCGCGGCAATTTCTGCTCTAATGCCGAACCGGCAATGACTCCAACAATTACCCCATTCTATAGTATGCAATCAGACACTGCTGTTAGCCATATCCTGGAAGCGCGCGATCTGTGTTGCATACGCGACGACCGCACGTTGTTCTCCGGCCTGAATTTCACTTTGAAGAGCGGCGAGGCGCTGATTCTGGAAGGCCACAATGGTAGCGGCAAGACCTCGCTGTTACGCATTCTGTGCGGTATCCGCCTACCGGACGAGGGCAGTTTGCTGTGGCGGGGTGAGGGCGCTCACCGCATTGGCGCGGAATTCCATCAGCATATCGCCTATCTCGGTCATCGGGATGGCAATAAGCTGGATCTGACCCCAGAGGAGAATCTGCGCATCGCTCGAGGGTTGGGACGGGTTCGCGCCGATGTGAGTATCGAGCAGGCGCTGGAGAAGGTTGGATTGTATGGTTTCGAGGATGTGCCAACGCGCAATCTGTCCGCCGGACAGCAGCGCCGCGTGGCGATCGCCCGGCTGCTGATCACCGAGGCGGAGTTGTGGATTCTCGACGAACCCTTCACTTCGCTGGACCGAAAAGGCATCGAGGATGTCGAGGATATGTTCGACCAGCATCTGGCGCGTGGCGGCATGTCGGTGTTGACCACTCACCATCGCATGAATTTTGAACTTGGCAAGGTGCATCGGATCAATCTTTCAGAATGAACAGCAAACTCTCCCTGGGCAGCGCCTTCGGCCTGCTGCTGAAACGCGATCTGGTATTGGCGATGCGGCGACGTTCCGAGTTTATCAACCCGTTGTTGTTTTTCGTGCTGGTGGTAGCCTTGTTTCCACTCGCGGTCGGTAGTGATCCGAACCTGATTCGCAAGATGGGTCCCGGCGTGATCTGGGTGTCCGCGTTGCTCGCCTCACTGCTGACGCTGGACAATATGTTTCGTTCAGATTTCGAGGATGGCACGCTGGAACAATACATGCTCAGCGCACATCCGGTCTCGATTCTGGTTGTCGCCAAGGTCATGGCCCATTGGCTGATCACTGGCCTGCCGCTGATCCTGGTGGCGCCGTTGCTGGGCGTGCTGCTGTCGCTTCCCTCCGACGCCATTTGGGTGTTGATCCTGACCCTGATGTTGGGCACGCCGGTGCTCAGTCTGATCGGCTCGGTCGGTGTCGCGCTGACGGTCGGATTGCGACGTGGCGGCGTGCTGCTTTCGCTGCTGGTGCTACCTTTGTATGTACCGGTGCTGATCTTCGCCACCGATGCGGTCAACACGGCCACCATCGGCATCCCAATCACCGCGCAGTTGTCGATCATCGGCGCCATGCT
>JALSSX010000233.1 GCA_026984055.1 Sedimenticola sp.
ATTCCCCTATGCGCTGGGCCATGTCGCGCTTGGATATTTCCTTGGCGATGTCATCACTTCGATCGGACCTGCAGCCACGCGGCTAACTCTGTTTGCCATAGCAATTCTGGCGATTCTGGCAATCCTTTGGTGGCTGATTGTCCGCATCGAACGCCTGTTGCCCTTTGCCTGGTCGATTCTGCAGTCGATCGGAGGCGCGATCGCCGAGAACCCCGACATACAGGCCTGGGCCGGGCGGCATCCTCGCATTTCACGGTTCATCGCCCATCGCTTTGATCGTTCAAGCTTCTACGGTCTACCGGCAACCCTCCTTGCGGCCGCGTTCGTTTATGTCCTTTTTATCTGGGTGGGCTCGGTTTTCGATTTCCTGATGGCCGACCCGATCGTTCTGGCGGATACAAGGCTGGCGAACCTGATTCACGCCTTCTGGTCACCGAGCCTGCTAAGATTTTTCGCGCATGTGACGGCTCTCGGAGACTGGCGCGTGATTGGGGCGGTCGCTGCTGCTGCACTGTCCTGGCTCTGGATCAGTCGGCGACCCGACCTGATGCTGGGGCTCGTTGTATCAATTACAGGAAACGTGCTGACCGTGGCCTTTCTCAAGGTGATCTTTCATCGCCCCCGGCCCGACCTTGCCTATTTCATCGAAACCTCGGGCAGCTTTCCCTCGGGCCACGCGGCGATCTCTGCGGCATTCTACGCGATGCTGTTCTACATCGCCTGGCGGCTCGGGCGGCTGGGGCCGATCATGGCGGCACTGTCGGCCGCAACCGTCGCCTTCGTCATCGGACTCAGCCGGATCTACCTGATCGAGCACTACCTGACGGATGTCCTGAACGGCTGGCTGGTCGGCACAATGTGGCTGGTCATTGGAATAGCGGTGGCCGAATGGTGGCGCGAAACACGGACCCCGGATCAACACCGCATACCCGGCGCCATTCGCATCTCCGCCATTTCATTGTCAGTTCTTTTTTTCATGTTCGCCCTTTGGCAAGTCGGCACTTATGACAAGGCGCTAAACATCCCGGGTCAGAATGTCGTTGATCAGGTCATCACCGACATTCCTGCCCTTTTCGCCACCGGAAGGGCCCCCTCCGAGACTGAGTCCGTGATCGGTTCACCACTGGAGCCGATCAATGTCATCATTCTTGCGCGAGATCGGGTCACACTCGATGCCGCCATGAAAAAGGCCGGGTGGACAAAAGCGGAAAAGCCGACGATCACCTCTCTTGCACGCGCCGCCTGGGCAGTGTTGTTGAATGCCGGAGATGATCGCGCGCCCGTGACACCCTATTTCTGGCAGAGCATGCCGAATGACATCGCCTATCAGAAAGGCACCGATGATCAGACCTTGCGAAAAAGACACCACGTGCGGGTCTGGCGCACATCGTTCGTGACACCAAAAGGCCTGCGCGTTTTTGTCGGCGCGGCAAGTTTCGACGACGGTCTGGATTGGCAACTTCTGCACCACATTGACCCGAATATCGACGCTGAGCGCGACACGCTGACCGCCGACCTGACCAAGGCAGGTGCGGTTGCGGAGCAAGAGCGGTTCCAGCTGTCTTCGCCACGACTGGGCGCCTCGGTTGCGGGCGATCCCTGGTTTACGGACGGGATAGCGGTTCTTGTTGTTCTGAAGTGAACCTTCACGAGCGCGGGTAAAGCCATGCCGGAATGCGGAGCGCATTAACAGCCAGGTCAGTAAAGCGCACCAAAGCGCGGCGCACGGACTTCCAAACGTGAAGCCGCGAAAAACGTCCAATGACCCAGGCCCCAATAAGTGCGATAACGAGAGAACCAGCCATATCGAGCGGCCAATGGATACCCACATAAATGCGCGCCCAGGCAACAATGACAGCTGCAAGTAATGCAATCCCGGACCAGAATCGCGCAGCGCCCGCCTGGATCAGCCCGAAGGAAATCGCAAACAGAACAGTGGCATGATCGCTGGGAA
>JALSSX010000234.1 GCA_026984055.1 Sedimenticola sp.
GATCTCGGCAAACACGCCATCGCTGAACTCGGGGTGATGATTCCAACCCACCTTTTCCAGGCGATGCTCAATGTACTTGCGCGTCTCCTCCGCATCCAGCGGCCGCAGATGGTAACCCGCGATGATACGCTGGCGAAACTGCTCCATATGCGCCCCCTGCAACACCCGTCGCAACTCGACCTGGCCGAGCAGAAAACTCTGCACCAACGGCGTGCCATCCACCTCGAAATTAGACAACATGCGCAGCTCCTCTATCGACTGAAGAGGAAGATTCTGGGCCTCGTCGATAACGATCAACACCCGCTTCCCTTTCTCATGCATATCGCGGAAGAAGGCTTCTAGATTTTGCAGCAGCATGGCCTTGCTGGAACCTTCATATGGAAGTCCGAAAGACCCACTGACAAGCCGAATCAGATCCTCGGCATGCACCTGCGTGGTGACCAGGTGAGCCGCCGCCACCCGTTCCGAATCCAATTCGGCGAAAAGATTCTTCACCAGCAAAGACTTCCCGGTACCGATACCACCGGTGATGACAATAAAACCTTGTCGCTGTTCCAGGCCATAACGCAGATAGGCCATGGCGCGGTTGTGGCCCTTACTGTTGTAGAAAAAACGCTCGTCGGGATTCAGCTGAAAAGGCTTCCCGGTCAATTGATAGTAATCTGTATACATAGTTAGAATCTGTGAGAAATAGATGCACTGATACGGTGTTCGGTATAATCCGGCGTATCGTCGGTATAATCACCGGCTCGGCGTGTAACGCTGACGCGAGTGGTTGTCCTGGGGCCAAGCTGGCGACTGAAGCCGATCTCCAGAGAATAGCGGACAAATTCCCGGTTTCTGTCGCGCTCGTCGAGAATATCCCAGGTCGCCCGTCCGAACAGGCTGCTTCTGGCGGACAGATCATGCGTGAGATTGCCGCTCACCCCGGTATCTGTTTCGTCGCGTAGCGACTCACCATATTCGCGACGCCGATAGAAGGCTCGCGTGGTCAAACTGTGCCGACGTCCACGCAGCACCCATGACAGATCGAAATTGTCCTCACGGAACACCTCGCTACTCAGGCTGGGTGTTGTACCATTGACCCGACCAGCTTGATTGCTGATCGGCGTTTCCACCGGATTACCAAAAGCATCCAGACTAGGGAAGTTACTCCCTTGAAACAGCGTCGAGCCGCCGGCGGTCTGAAAAGAGGTACGGTAGGAAGCGGCAATCACCGAACGGCGATGACGGTACTCGACATCCAGGGCATAGTCCGAACCGAAAAATCGCCGGCCCGCGGAAGCACTTACACGCGCACGGGATGACGGCGTCCAGATCCCACCGATATTCCAGCGAACACCCTCGGGGGTCTGCCCGTTACCGACCTCGAAATTCCCATTCTCATAACCGAGCGTGGCGGTTACGCCCCAAAAGGTGCTGATATGGTAGACGAGTCCCGTGGTAAACACCGAAGAGAACGAATCACCACGGTCCTCACGTTGTAGATTTCGATAACTGTAATCGACATAACCATCGATTCGATTGATCCAACGGGTTTCATCGAAACGCAAATTCACCGAACTGGTGGCCACATTACTGGAGCCAAACTCGGTGAAATGAGTTTCACTGTAACCTAGGGCTCCACTCAAAATCCCAAATGACTTCAAGCGATGCCTGAAATTCGGTCGGATAGTGTAACGATAACTTTGCGTCGTATTGTTATCGGTAAGTGCTAAATCACTACTGGGCCGATCTCGCACGATATTGATTACGCTCGCATTCGCACTCACATCCAGAAAATACCTGTCCCGGTAGAGATCCAGAACCGAGGAGAAATCCAGAAAATGATTGAGATCATTACGCTGCCGCGTATCCGTGTGGAGATTGATGCTGGGTGAATAGGCAAGATCGAGATCCACCCGGCGTCCCTTACCCCGAAGCCGAAGTCCGGGACGGACATTGAAGATCAAGTCGTCGCGCTTCTCCGAATCTGTCAGCCGGGAATTATCCGTATAGACAAGGTTTCCGCTCAGACTTTTCTCCAACCGCCATTCACCGGCAACAGCGGTCACGGACCAAAAGGAGAACACGGTCAATAACAGGAAAAAACAGGTAGAAAGCAGCATCCGAAAAGCCGAGACAGAGGTGCTCCGCTCAGCTTCGGAATCCATGCGATCATTCAATATACAAAATATATTCGGCATCAAATTGGCCAATACAAATTAAAAAAATACTAAAATATCAATCAAACGCCTAACAGGATGTTGAAAAAATCCTTCCATAGTCTTTTTCAACAATGGAAGCGGAAAATGCGATTTCCCGGTTCCTTCATTTTCAATGACTTGCCGTCATCGAAAATGGCGGTACATCCCTGTACCGCACACAGGCCGTTGAAAAATGCCATTTTTCAATGGCTTGCTAAAAGAACGCGCAGCCAACATCAGACAAACAGCGTGGATGCGAATCACCTTTTCCGACGACGAGCAACATCACAACCTAACCATCCAAATAAAGCATGGCCTCCGGAAGCCGGCAGGCTTTACAAGCCTGCTACAACGGCGGTAGAAAATCGACGCTTTCCCACGCCTTTCCCTCAAACAGTCATAACCACCCGACTCGGCCACGCTCTTTCCCATTCAGCAAATTGTGTGAAAACAAGCCACCAATAAGGTCGCGCCCAAGCGCGGTCAACAAGAAATGCGACAATGGAACAGCCCGACCCAGGCTCGCGCAAGCTTATCCGGGCGAAGTATCCAGCCAAACCGTAACGACCCGGACCACCACGGAAACGCGCCATCTCCGCGTGAAAAAATTGGCTATTTACCCTGTATACCGGCGATGACTCCCGCATCGCCTAACAGCTTGCATTCCCGCAACGGTCACACTATCGCCGTGACCTGATGCATTTCAGCAGCAAGCTGGACAGTTACAGCATATTTTCCTTCCCGCTCGGTCGTTACGCCTCACTAACCTTTACCCTCTCCATAACCGTAGCCATAACCGTAGCCATATCCATAGCCCTTGTATCCACCCAAGCGACCGCTGAATACATCCGTACCTACCTTATTGAGTATCAATGAGACCTTATCCATGTCTTCGATACGGCTCAGAGCTTCCTTGAGAAGGTATTGCGGCGTTGCTTCCGCCTCGACAACCATCAGAATCTGCCCCATATGGCTAGCCAGGACGCTCGCCTCACTGGTCGCGAGAAGCGGAGGGGAATCGAACAACACCACGCGATCGGGGTAACGGAGCGCAAGCTCATCCAGTAATTCATTCATCACCCCACTGGCAAGCAACTCCGTTGAGCGTTCATCTCGGGTGCCGGCTGGAATAATCCGTAACTTGGCGATATCGGTCGGCAAGATAAACTCGGCGGTATCCAGGTCCGGGTTGGACAGACGATCGGTCAAACCCGGCATATTCTGGATACCCAGCAAACGAGACAATCCCGGCTTGGCCAAGTCCGAGTCCACCAGCAATACGGTACGGTCCATCTCCATCGCAATGGAGATCGCGAGATTCAAGGACGTATAGGTTTTTCCCTCGCCGGCGACCGAGCTGGTTACCATGATAAGATTGGGATGCCCGGAACCGGGGGCCCGACGGCCGAATGCATTCTGCAGGATCGGACGCTTGATCAGCCGATATTCTTCCGACAGTCGAGTTCTATCCGAATTCGGCGATAGAATACCTTCGAGTCCCAATGCCTCAATTTCCACCACCAGATCGCCAGAGTCCCGATCCGGTTGAATCTCATCGGCCGGCCGGTCGCGATCGAGCAACGAATCCTCATCGATACCTCGGCTACCGGTATCCGGCCCGGACAAAGCGCCATCAACCAGATAGCGCTCTGGTTGGGACTTCCCGACGGAAGGCAAGCCGACGCCGCCAATTTCCGCATCGAGTTCGTCCAGCACTTCCTTCGCGATGCGGCGCTTACGCCCTCCAGGCGACTGGCGTCTCCCCGCAGCCGCTTGATTCCGCACTCCAGTCGCGTCGGAGTCGGCGCTCGGCGTCACATCTTTCTCGACATTGGCAGCAGCCGCTGCTGTCTCCTTATCGACAGTCTTTTCCGTGGATTTTCCGGCTTCTTTCTTACCGGTATCCGCGTACTTCGAGGCTCGTTCGATTATGCTCATTAGTTTACCTCAATAACGGAGAGCAAGCTGTCAAACACCTTGATATCCTTATAATGTACCGCGAGGACCGCACCAAAACACAGCAATAGCAGAACCACGCCGAGCGTGTATACCATATTTCCAATCTTCCGTTTCTTGACCTGGGCCGAGGTCCAGACCATATCGACGCTACCCAGCACAGGCAAATCGGTAACCTCGCCCAGCGTGCGTCGCTCGTCGAAAGTCGGCCGCAACTGAGACATCAGGAAAGCCACCGCAAGACCGACGGCAAAACCTATTCCCAATACGATACTGCTCAACAACAGACGATTGGGACCAGATGCCTCCGGCGGAACGCGCGGTGGGTCGATCACGCGGAAACGCACGGTATCCCCACGCGACTGCGCCTTGCGCGCCAGTCGGGCAGACTCCAGACGCGCCTGGAGCTCGGCGCGGTTCTTCTTGATCAACTCATAGTCGCGATTGAGCTGCGCGGCCTCCGACTCAACCTTCAGCACGCGATCCACCGCGGCTTCCAGCGACTTGACTCGCTTCTTGTACTCATCAACCAGGGCGCCCTTTGCTGCGATCGAGGCATTCAGGTTTGCTTCTTCCAGCTTTAGCTGCTCGAACATCGAACCGCTGCCAGTTGCTTCCTTGGCGGCCACCAGCCGCGCGTTTTCACGACGAGCTTGCTGTTGCTTCTTCTTCAATTCCTCGATCGTTTGACGAATCGACGTGACATCAGGATGTTTCTCGGTATATTGCACCAACAAATCATCCAAGCGCTGTTGCAGCGCCTGGATACGCCCGTCATATTCGGTCTGAGTCGATTCGACAAACTCCGGTTCAACCACACTCAGACTCGGGGCCTCGCCCTCCATCTGCTTCTGAACCGCCGCAAGCTTTTCCTTGGTGATTTTCAGGTCGAGTTCGGCGCTCGAAGCCTGCTCCCGTGCTTTTCTCAAGCGATCGTAATAGCCGCCTGTTTCGCCGGCGAGAAAACCAAGATTCCGCTGCTTGAACAACTTGCGGTTGTCTTCCGCCTCGGCCAGGCGCCGCTCATATTCCTCAATCTGCTGTTCAAGAAACTGTCGCGCCGAATCCTCTTCCTTGCGCTCCTCGCCCAGGCTGCTCTCCATGAAGATGGTCAGCAGTGACTTGACCACCAGCTTGGCCAGCTTGGGGTCTTCATCGTGATAGGTGATCGAGTACAGATTTTCCCGACTGGTGCCCTTCAGCTCGATGTTTTCCGCGAGATCATCGATGATTTCCTCTTTCTCGGCATCATCCTTCGCATGCAGATCGAGATCGGTCATGCGCATGACCTTTTCGAGATTGGGGCGACTCAGAAGGGTTCGCGTCATCAGACGGACCTTGCGCTGCTGATTCTGGCTCTGCGCGGCAAGCCCCTTGAGCAAAGGTCGTAACACGGAATCCGTGTTCACGTATACCCGCGCGTAGGCCTCGTACTGATCCGGCAACCGAGCAACGATGAACCAACCAATCAGACAGATCACCCATGCGATATTCAGCATCCACCAGCGATATCGCCAGATGCCCCGCAAATAGGCCGTCAATTGAAGTAAAATACTATCCATAACAACTCATTGATTTTGAACTTTCACGAAAACCCGCACTGGAATCCCATGCGACATACACTGACCGGAAGATTTCTAGCCACGGAGATGGCGGCACGATACGACTGAACAGAATGATCGACCGAAGTCGATCCAAAGGCGGAAGTCCTGCCGCAAACCACCCAACGGCACGCCTCGACTAGAACCAGGACTCCGGGATGATAACGACATCGCCCGGTTGCATATCCACGTTCGCGGAGATATCCCCCTCCTTCAACAAGGAACGTATCTTGACGCGATACTGTTTCAGACCACCATCCTCGCGGCGCACGACGACCGCTTTGTCACCGTCCGCGAATTCGGTGAGACCGCCCACACCGATCATCACGTCGAGTAATGTCATGTCGTCACGATAGAGCAAGGCTTTAGGATCGGTTGCCTCTCCGACAACCCGAATCTGGTCGTTATAGTTACCCACGAAGCCATCGACGATGACCGTAACGAGCGGATCACGGATATAGGTGGACAGCACTTTTTCGATATCTCGGGCCAATTCGGTGGGCGTCTTCCCCGCCGCCAGCACATCCTCGAGCAACGGCGCGCTGAGATAGCCGTCGGGCCGAACCGGCACGCTGGTAGACACATCCGGGTTGCGCCAGACAAAAATATTCAGGGAATCACCGGGCGCAATCCGGTAACGAGTGGAATGTTTGCTATTGCCCACCGCGCTGGACAGCTCGGGATAGGGATCCTTCGTAGCGCAGCCAGTGAAGATCACAGCTACCAATACAATAAATAATAAACGCATGCCCAAACCTCTGGTTCGTCTCTCAAGATTTCATAAAAAAACAGCCATTTCAACCAGTTACGGAAATACCGCCAACATCTGACAGCCCACTGGATCTGACGCCATCCCGAGCCGGTCAAGAGTCCAGAATTCAGCAAAATTCCCGACGCATCCGTGCAAACGCCCGACAGTATAAAATATCGACGACCAACCTGAAACAGGAAATCGTCATGTCGACCCCACCCAAGTCACCCGCCAGCTGTTTATTACGCGGCATGCCACTGCTTTTCAAGCGTGGCATTCGCCCCTATGTCTTTATCCCGCTGGCGATCAACATCGCCCTATTCGCCGCGCTGGCATGGCTTCTGGCCAGCCAGTTCGAACACATGCTCGAATGGCTGATGCCGGAAGACAGCTGGTACAGCTTTCTTCGCTGGCTGCTGTGGCCGATCTTCGCTATCACCATTCTGCTAATCACCTTCTACAGCTTCACCACGCTGGCAAACCTGATTGGCGCGCCGTTCAACAGCGTATTATCGGCCCGCATCGAGCTGTTTTTGAGCGGCAGGGAACCGCAAGACCACAGCGGCGGCCTGATGCGAGAGATCCTTCCGGCAATCTCCAACGAACTGCGTAAACAAGGCTACTTCCTGTTTCGGGCCATCCTGCTGATCATTCTCTCCCTGATTCCATTGACCGCCCCGGCGGCGCCGGTACTATGGTTTTTGTTCAGCGCCTGGATGCTGGCGCTGGAATACCTGGACTACCCAATGGCCAACCACGGGATGCATTTCCGTCAACAACGCCGCTTGATAAAGAAACGCCGCGCGGGTGCCCTGATGTTCGGCAGCCTGCTGACCGGCATGATGCTCATCCCCGGAATCAACCTGATCAGCATGCCGGCTGGCGTGGCTGGCGCAACATTATACTGGCATCACAGACTGAAATCCGTAGCCGCATCGGCCTGAACCAGCCGACAAGAAAAGCGTTACATCTTCCCCACGGACACAGAGCTTTTTACGGTAACATGTACTCGGACGCCAGCGTGAGTCCCATCATTCCAGGCTGGAACACGGTTCACAACGTTACTTGTGCTTGCGGCTCGATGGAGAGCGCCGATCGGAGGCTTCTCCCGGGATCTTTTGGTCCGTCCCACCCAAACCGCCCGCAAGTCGTCGAATGAGAGAAGGGTATCCCGAAAAATCGAGATGCCCGAGTGGGACGGGGATGTCCCACCCTTTTCGATCACGATAAGTGATGGAAAATATGAGCAAAGCGGCAATCGCACTTCTCTTTGCGATGAGAAAATCCCATGGAAGGCATTTTTCGAGATCCCCTAACAGGATGTTGAAACCGTCCTTCCATGGACTTTTTCAACGGCATCCTAACCCGGATTTCTCACCCGTTCACGACTGCGACCGCCCAATGCGGCGCGCTGACTGGCGTTCACTCGGTCGGGCGGCTCAACGTAGTGTCGACTACGCCTGCGAAGCCCTCGGTCGCGAACGCCAGCCATCACACCACCTTGAGCGGCTCCGCTACGCGACCCGGTGAGAAATCCGGGCTAAACGTGCATTTCCGTGGCAATATCACTTCCGTGATGGAGGACTGAAACACCCCGGACCATGAAAGGTTGCCCGCGGTTCGGCCGCGGGATATCCGAGGCGGGGTACGTCAGGGCCAAGTCTTCACGGCGTTTCCACGGGCGAATCAACGGCAACCGGCGGGCGCCCGTCACACGAGTCGTTGCGGTACAACCTTCCTCTCGGCTGAACCCGCGATCAAACGAACAGATTCACATCCGCCGTCATCGCGCGAGGCAGAAAGCTCGCCGCGCCCACCCACTCCTCGATCTCGGGAATGAACGCCTCCTTGCCATAGTCGAACAGGTCAACAGTCATCTGGCAGGCCACCAGCTTGACATCGGCCTCGATGCATAGCTCACGCAGTTCAGCGATAGACGCGATGCCCTTGCGGTCCATGGTCGCGCGCATCACGCGGGTCGCCATTTGCTCGAAGCCGGGCAGCAGGCTCATCACCGAAGTCGGCATCGGCAGTTCCCTACCCTTCAGCCAGGCCGGACCTTGCGGCAGCTTCATTGGCATCGCCGGGTTACCTAGCGGCGTGACCTTCAGGTCGAGATCCCTCTTCAACAGATTCAGGCCATAGAAGGTGAAGAAAACCGCCACGTCCCAGCCCAGCGCGGCTGCGGTGCTGGCGAGGATGAATGGCGGATACGCCATGTCCAGTGTACCCTTAGTCGCGATGATGGTCATCGATGGCGTATGCGCGGCCTCGCGCTCGGCCATTTTTTCATCGAAACGCTGATCGAACCAGGCGTTCATGTCAGCGGATGCGGTGTCGAGTCGGGTTGCTGGTGTGCTCATGTCATGCCTCCCACTTTCAGGCTTTACGAATGCGAAAGACGAAATCGCCATCGACTTCGCCGCTGACGAGCATTGCATTCCCGGTCTGCGCACAGAACGCATCCATATCATTGAGCGACCCCTGATCGTTGGAGGTCACTACCAGCACCTCGCCGACATCCAGGCTGGCGATAACCTTCCTCGTTCTGATGATGGGCAACGGACAATTCAGGCCGCGCGTATCAAATGTATGTGTCGATTCAGTCATTTCATTTTCCTTTCTGCGTTACCACGGATATTGCCGATCAACATC
>JALSSX010000235.1 GCA_026984055.1 Sedimenticola sp.
AGATAGCCGAACCAGCGGCCACCACACTCCCATCACGCATCATAAGACATTGTTTATATTGTATTTTCTGCATGCAATAACCTGAATGATGGGAACGATATCTCTGTCGCCGTGCAAGGTCGCCCGTGATTCGGCCTCAAGATATCCGAGCCTAACCCGGATTTCTCACCGGCCTTCTACTGCGGCGGCCCAATGGCACGCCCTGACTGGCATTCGTTCTGTCGGGATGCTCGACGTAGTGTTGGCTACGCCACCATTGAACCACCTCGCGACGAACGCCGGTGAGAAATCCGGGCTAGCAGGATGTTGAAAAAGTCCTTCCATGGACTTTTTCAACGACGGAACCGGAAAATGCGATTTCCCTGTACCGCACACAGCCAAGGCGAAAGGATCATTTGTGATAACTATCACAAATGCACGATGAATATCCGCTATACCCGAGGGGGAATCAAGTATTACTCTAACAACCTTTCATCCAGGCAACATCCATGCTGTATCCGATCGTACTGGAGACTCCAATGACAACACCGCCATCCGTTCCCATGTCTGCATCGACCGGGAAACGTCACTTCCCCCCATACCTTCGTCTGATTACCTTTCTACTGCTGTCGCTACTCGCTTTTCATTCCCTGGCTGGCGTGGTCTACGAGGATGCCGAGAACGGCGATACCGCCGGTTGGGATATCTTCGACGCGACACCCGCCGGCGCAGCGATCGAGAACGTCTACGACGCCGATCGGGGTAGTCGGGTGATCCATTTGAATGGCGACCGTTACTTCAACGGCTTCCGTTTACGCAAGGCGGATGGCAATTGGTGGGATGCCCACGAGCAGGCGACACTACGCTGGAGCCAGCGGTTCGACACAGTCTTCACGATCTATGTTCGCGTGCTCACCGAACAAGGCACGCGACACCTGCTCTATATACCCTCCGACCGCGGTCCCATCGGCTCGGCGACTGCTCACTATCTATTGTTTGGCCTTGGCCGCGCTGCGCGCGATGGCGATTGGCACGATTTTGAGCGCGATCTGTCCGCCGACCTCGCGGCCCTCCAGCCACAGAACCGACTGATCGCAGTCCAGGGGATGCTGATTCGCGGCAACGGTTGGCTCGACGACATCGAGATGGGCGCCATCGCCCCCCCTACCATACGCAAGGTCTATGTCGGCCAAAATGCCAGCCCGGCCGAACGGCATGCGGCCGAGGAACTGGTGAAGTTCCTCGGTTTGGCAAGCGGTATCGAACTTCCTATCGTCGACAGCCTTGATCCCGCGCACGGCCCCTACTTCATCATCGGCACGCACAACGACTATGTGGACAACCTGAATAACCCGCCGAGCACGGTGCAGCTCGGCGAGGACGGCTTTGAGCTGCGCGTCGTCGGCGACGACCTGCTCATCGCCGGTGGCTCCCCACGCGGCACCCTCTACGGCGTCTATCATTACCTGCGTGAACAGCTAGGCTGGGAATGGTACGGCGCGGACGACCCGGGCACGCGGCCGGAAGGCGTGACCTCGATACCCATCCCGACCATCAGCGAGATACATCGCCCACGCTTCCGCTATCGCGAGGTCTTCAGCCCCGAGGGCGGAGACAACCATGACGAGAACGACACCTCCGGCGGAGACTTCGCCGCGCGGATGATGCTGAATGGCCAGCTCGGCCATCGCCACATCCTGACGATGCTGGACGCGCACCAGGGCTGGGGCACCGACCACCTGTCAGCATTCAATATCGGAACTGAATCCGCGATGAGCGCGGCTACCGAACAACAGGCGCTGAATGCTGTCGAATCCATACTGGACAACCCAGAACAGCGTCCTGGCGCGGCCGCCAAGGCCGATCTGGCCGCCTATGCGACCATCCAACATACCGATGGTTCGGCGCGTAGCGGGGATCCCGCCGACATCGCTTTCGCCAACACCGGAGAGGCCGCCGGC
>JALSSX010000236.1 GCA_026984055.1 Sedimenticola sp.
TGCGGGGAATGTGTGGCATTAAACAAAAATCCGGGATTGGCACTCAACTTGGTGAAGCGTAATGCCTTGCTGACCAAGCCAAACCCGACAGTCTCCTAGGGGATCTCGAAAAATGCCTTCCATGGGATTTTTCTCGTCGCAAAGAGAAAATGCGATTTCCGCCTTGCTCACATTTTCCATCACTAATCGTAATCGAAAAGGGTGGGACATCCCTGTCCCACTCGGGCATCTCGATGTTTCGAGATGCCCTCTAGCCCGGATTTCTCACCGGCCTTCTACTGCGGCGGCCCAATGGCACGCCCTGACTGGCGTTCGCTTGGTCGGGATGCTCGACATAGTGTCGGCTACGCCTGCGCGTCCCTCGGTCACGACCGCCAGTCAGGGCGTGCCATTGAACCATCTCGCGACGAACGCCGGTGAGAAATCCGGGCTAGCCACCGCGAGTCGAAGGTCCGATTTTTGTGTGCATGCGCCATTTCGTTCCTGGCGAGGCGCGAGGAGCGTCCTGGAGCCACTCCCGCAACAACGAGCAACACCACCAAGGGGGTTCAGCGCGCGTGCAATCACTCCGATGTTTGGCGGTACTTACTCTAGCAGGATGTTGAAAAAGTCCTTCCATGGACTTTTTCAACGACGGAACCGGAAAATGCGATTTCCCGGTTCCTTCATTTTCAATAACTTGCAGTCATCGAAAATGGAAGTACATCCTTGTACCGCACACAGGCCATTGAAAAATGCCATTTTTCAATGGCCTGCTAATGTCCATGAGACACCCTGAAACAGCCCGAGGAGAGCGCACACAATGTGGCTAAAAGCCTGGCACCTGATTTTTATGGTCACCTGGTTCGCCGGGTTGTTCTACCTGCCGAGACTGTTTGTCTACCACGCGCAAACCAAGGATGAAGCCGGGCGTGAACGCTTCAAGATCATGGAACGCAAGCTCTACCGCTTCACCACGCCATGGATGCTGCTGACGCTTGGATTCGGCATCTGGATGCTGATCGACTACGCTTGGCTGGCTTTCGGCGACATGCTGTGGCTACGTATCAAGCTCGTGCTAGTCGCCTTACTGGTCGTCTACCATCTGTACTGCGGCAAACTGGTCAGCGATCTCGCACGTGACCAAAACCGGCATTCCCATGTCTGGTATCGCTGGTTCAACGAGATTCCGGTTTTCTTTCTGTTTGCCATCATTCTGCTCGCAACCTTGAGGCCGGTATAGACGCCCAGGAAGCCCGTAAAATAACGTTATCGTCACGACCAATCGAATACCGGAGCAACTCTCATGATGGACACAACCCCGCTATCATGGAAGCTTGCCTGTCGTCCGGCCGAGGCCAAGTCCTCACGGACATCCACTCAAGAGAGGACCGCCGGCGAGCGCTGACCGACAAAACCCGCCAGGAACATTCTTTTACAAATTGACCACACTCAATCCTTTATAATTCTACCGAAAAGAGGATGCAAGGCAGTCATGCTCCGCAGTTGAATGTCGGATTTTAGCGTACATCTCCTTTCATTCCTTGCGGGAGGCAAGGAAGCGTTGAAGCCATATTTGTCCTCAACGACGAACAACACGGTCAGGGGCGAAAGGAGACGAGCAATATCCCGAGCCTTGGCTGGTCCTGACGAAAACCCCACACACGGCAACGCATGGGTCACAAGAATCCGTGGACCATTATTTCATACTGCCAATATTGTCAGGCAGCAAGGAAAGACAGAGTGATCACGCATATCCATCATCCAACAATGCCACGCTTATCCCTACTGGCACTGTTGATTTGTACAACCTATTCCGCCACGGCGACTGGCGGCAACTATCTCGCAACGATCAACGCGGAAGCCAACAAGTTTTCCACAGCGGCCGTCAGCCCCCAGCGAAGCGGGAAGACTCGCACGAACGGCTCAAGAACCCCTGTTACAGCCAAAAACCGCCCCATCGCCAGCAAAAATATTGCGTCGCAACTCGCGTTCGACCGCTATCTAGCACGGCACCTGCGAGCGAGCTACCACTACTACCAGCAACTGAAAAAGCCCGATCGACAACGGGTGTTCAATACCGCCGTCGCATCGCGCTCGATCCCTTCCGTGCGCCGCCGCATCATCGATTTATATCTGGCATCCGCACGCTGACCGAACCTACATCGCCAGTCACGGAATCAGATCAAGTTCCGCGTATCCAACTCGTACAGATGCCGCTCGGCATCCACCAGATGCTGGCCCCAATGCAAGCGATAGCTCTGACGCCAGCCATTCAAGGCCTGATCCGGACAATCCGGCGCGGATTGAAGCAAGCACAAACCGTGTTTCAACTCACAATAGATATCCGTCAGGTCATCCGCCAAGCTGCCACTCTTGTGCTGACCGTCGACTGCGACATCAAACTCCATCCAGTAAGCGTCCAATTCGCCAAGTAGGCGATGCAGGCGCGAATACAGCTCAAAGCGCAGATCGAGATTGGCGGCCAACGCGAAGCCTTCTCCGCACTCGGGAGCACCCAGCGCCTTCACCGCCGCATGCACTCGCGGCAACAAGCGTGACAGCTCCCGCAGCCAGTCCGGTGCATTCGGATCGATAGTCTCGATCAACTCACAATAGGTTTTCGCAACCGCTTTCATATTGGTAAGCGCTGCTTGCATGCTGTTTCTCCTTTTTGGCCCCGGGCGCGGCGCTTATGGCAACCGAAGCAACACCCAGACGAGCACCGATGCCCTGTCTGGCCCATGGAGCGTCCATTGACGCGACAGAGAACATCGGAACACTGGATGGCATCGCTGGCGATGGCCATGAACCCGGAGTATTCTCGAAACGTATCGAGTCGAAGGATGCTCCCGGCTACTAGCAGGCCATTGAAAAATGACATTTTTCAATGGCCTGTGTGCGGTACAGGGATGTACCGCCATTTTCGATGACCGCAAGTCATTGAAAATGAAGGAACCGGGAAATCGCATTTCCGCTTCCTTCGTTGAAAAAGTCCATGGAAGGACTTTTTCAACATCCTGCTAGGAGTCTGTCGGGTTTAGGTGATCGTCGCGAGCATGGCGCAGTAGATTAATCCTAAATCCGACAGACTCCTTGGGCTTATTTACACCTACCCCCCCGGATCATGAAAGGTTACCCATGGTTTGGCCGTGGAATACCGAAGCCAAGCCGGCAGGGACGCATTCACGACATTCCCGCGGATGAATCACAGGCAATCGACTGTATACTTTCACGCTAAGTGTAGCCAATATTTCAAGGGATGCGGAATTATCGACCCGACGGCCGGACGCCCATGATGGGATCAGGCTTCCAACGCCATGAAAGCTACCGGTGGTTCGGTTGCGGGATGTCCGCGATCCAGCCTACAAGGACGTATTCACGGCGTTCCCGCGAACGCATCACAAACGAGCGATTTGCACGCTAAATCTCCATCAATTCAAAATCCTCCTTCCCAGCGCCACAGTCTGGGCACACCCAATTCTCGGGCACATCCTCCCATCGGGTCCCGGGCGCCAGCCCTTCCTCGGGCAGGCCCTTTGCTTCATCATAGATAAAGCCGCATATCACACACATATAGGTTTTCATGTTGGCTCCCGTCGGATGAGATTCGAGTCGCGGGATTCTGCCATGCCGAGCGTAGAAACTAAACCACGCGCATACCCAGGCAACTTGGCCGACTGATATAGCCTCGGCTAATCGAACATCGGATTTCAGCCTGCATCATTTCTTTCCTGACGAGCCGCGAGGAAGCCGTGGACTCATCTCCCATGGCACCAAACGGCGCCACCAGTGGACTTCCGCGCGCATGCGATAATTCCAACGCTTGCCAGGCCATGGCGATAAAATACCAGCCCTTTCATCGATTCATGCTTTTTAGGAGGTATTGCTATGTCACGACCCGTCGTACTCAGTATCGCCGGACATGATCCGAGCGGAGGAGCCGGTATCCAGGCGGATATCGAAACCACAGCCGCCCACGGCTGCCACGCGGTCAGCGTGGTGACCTGCCTGACGGTACAGGATTCCGAGGAATTCAGTGAGTTGAACCCGACCGACAGCCGCCTGGTCACCGCGCAATTGCATGCCATCATGAAATCCATGCCGGTCGCCGCGATCAAGGTCGGGCTGCTCGGCGACGCCGACAATCTCAGCGCGGTCACCGCGATGCTGCGCCGCTATCGAGGCATCCCCGTGGTATTCGACCCGGTGCTCGCCTCAGGCAGCGGCAAGGAACTGGTATCCAGCTTCCTTATCGTCTCTATCATCGCCGAATTCCTGAAACTGACCAGCCTTTGCACGCCAAACATCGTCGAGGCGCGCAAGCTATCCGGAGAACAACATCCGGATGCCTGCGCCGCCGAATTACTGAACAGCGGCAGTGGCGCGGTACTGATCACCGGCGGACACGACGGGGAAGCACGGCTGACGAATCGCCTCTACCGCCGCGACGCGGCCTCTCTAAGCTGGGAGTTAGAACGCGTCGATGGCGAATTCCACGGCACCGGCTGCACCCTATCGACCGCGATCGCTTGCAATCTGGCCAAGCGCATGCCTTTGCCAAAAGCCATTGTGGCCGCACAGAACTATGTCTCCTCCACATTGCGCGATGCCGGCCAGTACGGCCCGGGGCAGAGGATTCCGACCCGGGTCGCGGCATGCGACTGAACCGCCGGCTGCCACGCGGCCTGTATGCGATCACACGCGGAGACGACCTGACGAGCACGGTGGCCGCCGCAATCGACGGCGGCGCAAGCGTCATCCAGTATCGGGACAAATCCGGAGACAACGCTCGCCGCCTCGCCGAGGCGAGCGTGCTGAGCCGGCTGTGCGAACGCCGTGATATACCGCTGCTGATCAACGACGACATCGCACTGGCGCGGGCGGTTGGCGCCGCCGGCGTGCATCTCGGCCGTGATGACCCGTCCTTGGGGCAGGCACGCGCGCGACTCGGCGACACAGCCATCATCGGCGCATCCTGTTATAACCGGATCGATCTGGCCGAACGGGCCATCGCCGCTGGCGCGGACTACATCGCCTTCGGCCGTTTCTTCCCGTCGCGTAGCAAACCAGACGCAGTACAGGCCGATCTCGACCTGTTGCGCGAGGCGCGCCGACGCTTCCGCGTGCCGATAGTTGCCATCGGCGGCATAACCCCGGAAAATGGCTCCGACCTGATCGCCGCTGGCGCCGACTGCCTGGCGGTCATCGATGCCGTCTTCGGCCAACCGGACATCCGCGCCAGCACGCAACGTTTCCAAACCCTCTTTACCAGGAGCCAAACCGCATGAGCCGTTCACATGACCTCTTCGTCCACGCCCAGCAACACATCCCAGGCGGCGTCAACTCGCCGGTACGGGCGTTCAAGGGCGTCGGTGGCGATCCCGTGTTCATCGAACGCGCGGAGGGCGCGTATATCCACGACACCGACGGCAAGGGCTATATCGACTATGTTGGCTCCTGGGGACCGATGATCCTCGGCCATGCGCAGCCCGATGTCATCGCCACGGTACGCGAAACCGCATTGCGCGGCCTCAGCTTCGGCGCGCCGACCGAACTGGAGAACCGGATGGCCGACAAGGTCTGTGAACTCGTGCCATCCATCGACATGCTACGCATGGTCAGCTCTGGCACCGAAGCAACAATGAGCGCGATCCGCTTGGCGCGTGGCTTCACCGGTCGCGACAAGATCGTCAAATTCGAGGGCTGCTATCACGGCCACTCCGACTCACTGCTGGTGAAGGCCGGCTCTGGCGCGCTGACCTTCGGCGAACCCAGCTCGCCCGGCGTGCCCGCCAGCCTGGCCGAACACACGCTGACGCTGGACTACAACGACGCCGAACAAGTACGCGAGCTATTCCAGCGGATCGGCGACAGCATCGCCTGCATCATCGTCGAGCCAGTGGCCGGCAACATGAACTGTATTCCGCCACTGCCCGGCTTCCTCGAAGCCCTACGCGAGGTCTGCGACCGACATGGCGGCATACTGATCTTCGATGAGGTGATGACCGGCTTCCGCGTCGCGCTCGGCGGCGCCCAATCGCTGTATGACGTGACACCAGACCTGACCACGCTCGGCAAGGTGATCGGCGGCGGCATGCCGGTCGGCGCCTTCGGCGGACGCCGCGACATCATGGAGAAACTCGCGCCGCTCGGCCCGGTCTATCAAGCCGGCACCCTGTCGGGCAATCCGATCGCCATGGCGGCCGGGCTGAAGACCTTGGAGCTGATCTCGGCGCCCGGCTTCCACGACACGCTGAACGCTAAAACAAAAAAGCTGGCCGATGGCCTGCGCGCGGCCGGCCTGCGCGAGGAAGTCCCGGTAACCACGAACCAGGTCGGCGGCATGTTCGGCCTGTTTTTCAGCAATGAGACACAAGTCGATAACTTCGCCCAGGCGACCGCTTGCGACCAAGATCGCTTCAAGCGCTTCTTCCACCTGATGTTGGATCACGGCGTCTATCTCGCGCCATCCGCATTCGAGGCCGGCTTCGTCTCCGCCGCGCACAGCGATGCCGATATCGACACCACCTTGACCGCCGCTGCCGAGGCATTCCACGCGGTCGTCTGAGATTCCGTCATGGAAAACCTGATGGAGCCGCTGCTCGCGTGGGTCACCCAACACCCGAACTGGGCTGGCTTCATCGTCTTTCTCCTATCGTTCGCCGAATCGGTGGCGGTCGTCGGCGTCGTCGTGCCGGGTGTCGCGCTGCTGTTCGGGGTCGGCGCGTTGATCGGCAGTGGCCATCTGCAATTCCTGCCGATCTGGTCGTGGGCGGTAGCTGGCGCGATCGCCGGAGACGGCCTTTCCTACTGGCTTGGCCGACATTATCGCGAGCAACTGACAAACATCTGGCCGTTGCACAAGCACCCGGAATTACTGGAGAAGGGCCGCCGGTTTTTTGAACGCCATGGCACCAACAGCGTCGCATTGGGACGTTTCGTCGGTCCCATTCGCGCGGTCATTCCGTTGATCGCCGGCATGGCCGACATGAAACCGACGGCCTTCCTGATCGCCAATATTCTGTCGGCGCTGGCTTGGGCCGTGGCCTATCTCGCGCCCGGCATGGTATTCGGCGCATCCCTGGATTTAGCCGCCGAGGCCGCCTCCCGACTGGTCGTGCTGCTGCTCCTGATCGTCGCGTTGAGCTGGCTGGCGCTGTGGCTGCTGAAACGCGCCATCCGCCTTGCCGAGCCACTCGCCGCGCGACTTGTCGCCTGGCTACTGAAGCGCGCCGAGCCACACAAATCCTTCCACGACATCGCCGCCGCGCTGGCCGATCCCGGACATCCCGAGTTTCGTGGCCTGACACAGCTCGCGCTACTCTTGACCGGCGCCACCCTGCTGCTCGGACTGCTCGGATCGACCCTACATGCCGACTGGTGGAACCACGGCGTGAACCAGCCAACCTTCGAGCTACTGCAAAGCCTGCGCACGCCCGCCGCCGACCGCTTCTTCACCTGGATGACGATGTTCGCCGACTGGCAGGTGATGGCCACCCTGCAGCTCGGCCTGCTCGCGTGGTTCTGGATCAGCCACCAACCACGTACCACACTGCACTGGCTGGCCGCCTGCGCCTATGTCTGGGCGGTCAGTCCAATGCTGAAATACAGCCTGCGCATCGCACGCCCGCCAAACCTGGTCGAGGGCATCGGCCCATGGAGCTTTCCCAGCGGCCATACCCTGCACGCCACCGTCACCTACGGCTTCCTCGCCTTCATCATCGCCTGGAGCCTGCCGGTGACGCGGCGCTGGTGGGCCTACGCGCCGGCGGTGCTACTGATCCTGTTGATTGGCCTGTCACGCCTGTATCTCGGCGTGCACTGGCTCAGCGATGTGCTCGCCAGCCTAGCACTCGGCGCACTATGGATCGCACTGCTCGGCATGGCGCTACGCCATCACCAGCCGCCATCCAACAACTGGCGGCGCAACCTTCTCGCCAGCCTGACCCTGACCCTGCTCGCTGTTGGCGCCCATGTCTTCCTCGACTGGAATCACGAACTGGCCAACTATGCGTTGAAACGCACTGTCACCGAAACCCGCATTCGCGACTGGCGGGAAAAAGGCTGGCAAGCCCTACCCCGCTATCGCGAGGACCTGCGCCAACGCAACGATCAACTCTTGCAACTGCAATACGCCGGCGATCCCGATCATCTAAAACAGGCATTGATCAAACAGGGCTGGCAACCGGCCGAACGCCTGAACGCACACAACGCGCTGCGCCTACTGAGTCCATCCACCAGACTCGCCGAACTACCGTTGATTCCACAGGTACACCATGGCGAACACGAGGCGCTGGCACTCACTACCCCGCTGAACGACGATCACCGTCTGGTACTGCGCCTGTGGGACAGCCACCTGCGCCTGCAACCCGGCAACCGGCCAGTATACCTCGGTAGCTTGTCACATCAGCAACGACGCCAGCGTTTCCATCTCTTGAACTTCGGCATCACCATCGACACGGACCGCGCACGCGCCACGCTGAAGAACCTGCTGACCGAGATCGAGCACAGCGGCTGTTGCATCATCGAGCCGCATGGAGCCGTCACCCTGATAGAGACCAAGTCCGACGATCACGATGGAAACAGCGCCCCATCGCCATGATATCGCCGCGACCACGCTAACAGGATGTTGAAAAAGTCCTTCCATGGACTTTTTCAACGACGGAACCAGAAAATGTGATTTCCCGGTTCCTTCATTTTCCATGACTTGCCGTCATCGAAAATGGCGGTACCTCCCCGTAGCGCACACAGGCCGTTGAAAAATGCCATTTTTCAACAGCCTGCTAACCCGGATTTCTCACCGGTTCACGACTGCGACCGCCCAATGCGGCACGCTGACTGGCGTTCACTCGGTCGGGCCGCTCAACGTAGTGTCGACTACGCCTGCGCGGCCCTCGGTCGCGAACGCCTGCCATCACACCACCTTGAGCGGCCTCGCTACGCAACCCGGTGAGAAATC
>JALSSX010000237.1 GCA_026984055.1 Sedimenticola sp.
CATGACGGGGATATTGTCGACGATGGCGGACAGCAGGCCCACCGTGACGTTGGCGCTGGTTGGGCCCCAATGGGTGTACATGATTTCCGACGCCATGGCGAGGTAGCCGAGGAAGCCGAGGCCGCCAACACATAAAACCACGCCATAGAAGAACAGCAGGGTATCCCATTCCGAACGGGCGACTTTCTGGAAGACATCGAATGCAACGATGTCACCAATTGCCTCGGGCGCGTTTTCGCGACCCGCGCCCAGCTTGGCTCGGCGCGCTTCGGAACGTTTCAGGTAGTAGCCAAAGAACTGCAGATAGGCCAGTCCGGTCAGCATGCCGATGACTGGCGGCAGGCCAAGGAAATTATGGAAGCTGACAGCAGTGATAATGGTCAGCAGGAACAACACGACGATCCGGCGAGCACCGCGCCGCATGGAGACCGTTTCATTGGTGGCAGTCGGGTTCTCATCCGGGATCGCAAAATGCATGATTGTAGCTGGAACCACGAAGTTCACCAGCGACGGAATGAACAGCGCAAAAAAGCCCCAGAATTCGACCATGCCTTTTTGCCAGACCATCAACGTGGTGATGTCACCGAATGGGCTGAATGCACCGCCGGCGTTGGCGGCGACCACGATGTTGACACAAGCGATAGCGACGAATTTCTTGTTGTCTCCCCCGACTGCGAGCACTACGGCGCACATCAGCAGCGCGGTAGTGAGGTTGTCTGCGACCGGCGAGATGAAAAAGGCAAGAAACCCGGTCATCCAGAACAGTTGGCGGAATCCGAAGCCCTTGCGGATCAGCCAGGCGCGCAAGGCATCGAAGACTTGTCGTTCGTCCATCGAGTTGATGTAGGTCATCGCCACGAGCAAAAAGAGCATTAGCTCGGCATACTCGAGGAGATTATGGCGGACAGCATGTTCCGCCAGCTCCGGCATGCCGTGCTGAGTGTAGATCCAGCCAATCAGCGCCCAGATGATGCCGGCCGCCAGGATGACCGGCTTGGATTTGCGCAAGTGGGTGAACTCTTCCGCCATGACCAGGGCGTAGGCCAGAATGAAGATGGTGATGGCTGCAATACCGATGCTTGAACCCGTGAGATCCAGCCGTTCATGCACAGCCGTCTCTCCGGCCAGCGTCAATCCCGGCGTCATCAGGGCCAGCACACCGATAAGCAGCTTGTTGAGTCGTGATTCCTTGTTATTCATTGTTCTCCTTTCCCTAGAAGATCAGTGTCATCATCCCCATCATGACGACGAGGAACAGGATGGTCATCACCCCGCCCGCGCGCATGAAATCGGGTACACGATACCCGCCCGGCCCCATGATGAGCGCATTGACCTGATGAGTGGGAATTAAAAATGAATTGGAGGTCGCGATGGCGACGGTCAGGGCAAAGATAGCGGGGTCCGCGCCCGCGCCCACGGCAATATTCACCGCCAGCGGCACCAGCAGAACAGTCGCGCCCACGTTTGACATGACCAAGGTAAAGAAAGTGGCGAGTACGGCAACTGATGCCTGGATGATCCAAACGGGCTTGTCGCCGACCACCAGCAAGGTCTGATCGGCGATCCATTTGGCGGTGCCGCTCTGTTCCACCGCCATGCCCAGGGGAATCAGGCTGGCGAGAAGAAACACGGTTTTCCACGAAACGGCTTCATAGGCTTCGTCGATCTTCAGAACGCCGCTCAGAACCATGCCGATGGCGCCAGTGAGCAGCGCGATGGACAGGCGGATGTCGGTAAACAGGATCAGTGTCAGCGCGATGCCAAAAAACAGTGCAGCGTAGCCGACCTTGTGTGGCCGCAGCTCTTCATGAGGATACTCGGTGGTGACCACCACGAAGTTCCTGTCACTCTCCAGGCGCATCAGGGTATCCCAGGGGGTGAACACCACCAGGGTATCACCGACCT
>JALSSX010000238.1 GCA_026984055.1 Sedimenticola sp.
CGCCACCTTCCACGGCCACATCGATCAGGACTGGTGGCTGGCATCCTTCTCGGCCCTGAGTCGCGATCTGCGCCATGGCGGCCTGTCCTTGCCCGACCGCGACCAGGACGACGCCCCAACAGGCGACGTTCCGCCATTGGCGGAGGCATTGCGCTTCGCCATGCCGCGCGGAGTCGATACCGGCAACCTGCTGCACAACATCCTCGAACACCTGGACTTCGGCGCGCCAGACTGGGAACACGACCTGCGTGGCCCACTATTCCGCTTCGGCGCCCTGCCCCCGGGCCACGATCAAGCCGACTTGGCCGCCTGGCTGCGCGAATGCCTGGACGCGCCATTGATGCATGGCGCAACGCTGGCTGCGCTCAGGCCGGGCGATTGCCTGCGTGAAACCGGCTTCTACTTTCCGATGGAATCCGCCAGCCGCGAGCGACTCGCCGCGTTACTCTCGGCGCATCGCGGTCAGCCAGTGAAACTGCCTGGGGTCGGAAAACTGAAAGGCATGATGCAAGGCTTCATCGATCTGATCTATCAGTGGCAGGGACGCTACTACGTGGCCGATTACAAATCCAGCCACCTTGGCGACCGACTGGCGGACTACCATCCCGACGCGCTGCGCGCCAATGTGCGCGACAGCTACTACGATCTGCAATACCTGCTCTACAGCCTAGCCTTGCATCGCTATCTGGGCAAGCGCCTGCCAGACTACAGCCCAGCGCGGCATTTCGGCGGCGTCTGCTATCTGTACCTGCGCGGCATGCGAGCGGGCGCCGACAGCGGCGTGCTGAATGTCGCCATCGACGCCGACATGCTGAACGCGCTGGATGCGCTGTTCGCCGGCAAGAATGCCAGCCCGGAGGACACATATGCCTAGTCCGGCGGACACCCGCGAGACTCTGCTGCACGGCATCGCCGCGATAGACCGCGTGCTGGCGAAACGCATCCTGACCGCGCTCGACAGGGAGCGGGACACGCTGCTGTGGCACACCGCCATCGCCACCAGCCAAGCATTGCGTGACGGACACGGCTGCCTGCTGCCAGCGGCCTGGGCGGAGCAGACACATTGGCGGGACGAAGCAAGCGGCAAGCCAGGCTACCGTTTCCCACCATTGGACGACTGGCTGGCGCATCTATGCGCATTGCCGCTAGCGCCCGACCACGGGCAGCCCTTGGTGCTGGAGCACGACCGAGTCTATCTACGCCGCTACTGGCGCTTCGAGAACGAATTGGCGGCCATGCTGAGACAACGCATAAGCACCCCGTCAGACGTCGACCCGGACGACGCGCGGCGCGTGCTGGACACCCTGTTTGACAACACCGACATCAGCATCCACGCCCATCAGCGCGAGGCCATCGCCAATGCGCTCATCCAGCCATTCAGCATCATCACTGGCGGTCCCGGCACCGGCAAGACCTTTACCGTCACCCTGCTGCTCGCCGCGCTGCAACAGCTTCATACCGAGCAACCGCATATCATCATGGCCGCGCCCACCGGCAAGGCCGCGCAACGTCTCGGCGAATCGGTCACCCAGGTGAAGACCGGGCTGCGCGGCGTCCTGCCAGGCGTGCTCGACGACATCCCGGAAACCACCCGCACCCTGCACCGCCTGCTCGGCGTGCTGCCAGGCTGCAACGACTTCCGTCACGATCGGCGCAACCCGCTGCGCCTGGACGTGCTATTGCTCGACGAGGCATCGATGATTGATCTGCCGTTGATGACCCGGCTGCTACGCGCCGTGCCAGAAGACGCGCGCATCATCCTGCTCGGTGACGCCAATCAGCTGCCGTCGGTCGCGGTCGGCAACGTGCTCGCCGAGTTGGTCGCGCCGATCACACCCGCGCATCCCGCCAGTAGCAAAACCCACCGGCAAAGGATAATGCGGCTCACCGGTGGCCAGCCGCCCGATGGAAGCACCCCGGATTGCGTCACCACCCTGACCCACAGTTATCGTTTCAGCGGCGGCATCGGCCGACTCGCCGAGGCCACACTCGCCGGCAAAGCCGGCGAAAGCTGGCAACTGCTGCGACAAGGCGACGAACAGATCAGCCGGGCCGATGCGCCTTCGGTCGAGCACTGGCTGATCGAACTTGCACGCGAACACTACCTGCCGGCGGCAAACGCGGAAAACATCGAGACGGCCTTCCAACGACTGGCCGACTTCCGCATCCTGACGGCGACACGCCAGGGAACATGCGGCGTGGAGGCGATCAACCAACAGCTTGAACATTGGTTGCGCGCCCGACTCGGCGTGCCTCCCGGGAGACGCCATTTTCACGGTCAGGCCATCATGGTAGTGGAAAACCACCCCGCCACCGGCCTGTACAACGGCGACATCGGTCTGTTGTGGGAATGCGAACCCGGCAGATTACTGGCCGTCTTCCCGAAAGACGCCAGCAACATGCGCTGGATCACCCCGGCCCGCTTGCCAGCCATCGAGACCGTCTATGCGATGACCATCCACAAAACCCAAGGTTCCGAATACCGGCGGGTCGCGCTGCTATTGCCAGCAAGGGAAAACCGCATCCTGACTCGCGAGCTACTCTACACCGGCATCACCCGCGCGCGGGAGAGACTCAGTGTGCACGGCGACGAATCGATCTGGCGCGCCAGCGTGCGCCGGCGGGTAGAACGGTATTCCGGCTTGGGGCTGCGTCTGTTCAATTTGCCTTGATCCGGCAATTTTACCGACAATCCGCATGGTTAGCAGGCCATTGAAAATGAAGGAACCGGGAAATCGCATTTTCCGGTTCCGTCGTTGAAAAAGTCCATGGAAGGATTTTATCAACATCCAGTTAGCACGCTTAGTTACGAATCGTTCACATTTGTTTTCAAATGCTTGTCCAGCGAAAGCGTATGATGCTTGCCGATAAATTGGATCCTCGACCCGTAAGGAAGCGAAAATGCAATCATAAGCAAAAAAACACGATCTCGCAGTGATAATTCTTTCGACTCTGAAACCTGATTGAGGAACACTGTGGCTATACTCGAAATCCTGAAACTCCCCGACCTCCGCTTGAAAGAAGCCTCCCAAGAGGTTGTTCACTTCGACGACGAATTACGCGCTTTCATCGCCGATCTGGAGGACACCCGCCTCGACGGCCCGGCGGCGGTCGGCATCGCCGCGCCGCAGGTCGGTCGTTTTCAACGCATCGTCATCATGGACTGTTCCACGACGCGGAAACCCGTACCGAATCATGGATATCTGGTGTTGATCAATCCGCGCGTCACCCAATGGGATGGCTTCGAGGTGGGACGCGAGGGGTGTCTGTCAGTGCCGCATCATACCGGCGAGGTGATACGCGCCACCAAGATCCATCTTGAAGCCAGCGATCCTCATGGCGAACCGCTGGCCTTCGACATGGAAGGCTATGAAGCGCGTGTCGCGCAGCATGAGATCGACCACCTCGATGGCATGCTATTCGTCGATCGCGTGGTCAGCCGCCACACCGATCTGTTCAAGCGCAAGGTCTACAAGAAGAGCGGTGAGGAGATACTCACCGATGCAGCGGCACGCAAGAGCCAGGTCGCCTGACTCCGAAGCAAACCGCTCATGTCGAGAGCTGAAACACACCGAATCATGAAAGCTTGCCCGTGATTCGGCCAAGGGGTGCCCGAGGTCGGAAAGCCGAGGCCAAGCTTACCGGGCTGTCTTCACCGTGTTCCCATGGACGAAACACAGGCAAGCGACTGCGCACTTCCACGCTAACAGGATGTTGAAAAAGTCCTTCCATGGACTTTTTCAACGAAGGAACCGGGGAATGCGATTCCCCGGTTCCTTCATTTTCAATAACGTGGTCATCGAAAATGGCGGTACATCCCTGTACCGCATACAGGCCATTGAAAAATGCCATTTTTCAATGGCCTGCTAACCCGCATGTCTCGCCGGGTGACGCTCAACTCATCGCCAGTTGCACCCGTCGGCGATGTTCCAGTATCCGCTCGCGGATATGAGCGATGGTCTGCCGGCTCATCGCGCTATGCGATTCGTCGTAGAGTTCGCCATCCAAGGCGGCGGCCAGGCACTCGGCGGTGAACAGCATGTCGGAAAACACCGCGAGTCCATCCTTGGCGACCGGCAGCTGCGTGAACAAAGCGAGACCGGGGGTCGTGAACCCGGGGTTCTCCGGGTCGAAGGTGCCCGGTTCGACCAGATTGGCCATGCTGAACAGTGTCTTGCGACCGTGAGGCGTGTTCTGGTAACGATGGAAGATCCCCATGTCGCCATGCTCCAGACCAACATCCCAGACAGCGGCGAAGACCGCTTCGCCAGGAAACTCACCATCGTGCGCAATGACATGTATCTGCACGATCAGGGTCGGCAGGTCCGGATTCTCAGCGGCGAGCAACTGCGCCTCGTCGATATCCTCGTCGTTATCGTCGACAGCGATATCCAGATCGCGCGTCACCTGGTCTCTGACCGGTATCGCCGCTTCCGGCTCTGCTTCTTGTGTTACTGGTGTTTTCGCCATCGAGGCATCGCCAACGGATTGCGCGCGTGGCGGTTCGTGAAACGCGGGGCTATCGACCTCCCCCAGCAGGATGTCATCGCTGTTTTCGTCGCCGAGTCCAGTCGGTTCACGACGTTGCGAAACGGCCTGGGTCGGCGCACCGCGCTTCCGGCTTCTGTCGAACAGATAGATCCCGGCGATGACGATGATGCCGAGTATGAACAAGATGATGCGGATGGTATTGGCGTCCATCGGTGACAGCTCCGTTAAAAGCAGCGGGGTCAGATCACGGCCAGTTGCACGGCTTCGTCGACATCGACCGAAACCAGCCGCGACACCCCCGGTTCGTGCATGGTAACACCGGAGAGCTGGTTGGCCATCTCCATCGTGACCTTGTTGTGGGTTATGAAGATGAACTGCACGCTTTCCGACATTGCCTTCACCATGTCGCAAAAGCGACCGACATTGGCATCGTCCAGTGGCGCATCGACCTCGTCAAGCATGCAGAACGGCGATGGATTCAGGCGGAAGATCGAGAATACCAGCGACACGGCTGTCAACGCCTTCTCGCCGCCAGAAAGCAGATAGATACTGCTGTTGCGCTTGCCCGGCGGACGCGCCATCACGGTGACACCGGTTTCGAGCAGATCCTCACCGGTCAGTTCCAGATAGGCGTGACCGCCGCCGAATAGCTTCGGAAACATCTCTTTAATCCCCGCATTGACCTTGTCGTAGGTCTCCTTGAAGCGCAAGCGGGTCTCTTTGTCGATCTTTCGGATCGCGCTCTCCAGGGTCTCCAGCGACTCGCTGACATCGGCATGTTGCGAATCCAGGTAGTCGAGACGCTCGGATTGTTCCTTGAACTCCTCGATCGCCGCGAGGTTGATCGCACCGAGCCGCTGGATGCGATTGTCCAGCTTGCGCGCCCGCTCCTCCCAATCGGTGACTTTGGCATCGTCCGGCAGATCGGCCAGCAAGACATCGCGTTCATGACCTGCCTCTCGCAGTTGTTCTTCCACCGTCTGGCAGCGCACCATCGCTTCCTGACGTTGCATGCCGGCCTGGGTCAGGGTGGCGCGCGCCTCTTGCGCGACCTGCTCCAGTTGATGGCGCTGCTGTTCAGCCTCGCGCATCCGGTTGTTGGTCTGCTCCAGCGCATCGCGCGCCTCGGCGAGCACCGCCTCGATCTCCAGGCGGCGTTGCAGTTCTTCTTCGAGCCGTTGTTTCTGCTCGTCGATCGGCGCGTCTCCCGCTGCCAGTAGCTGTTTCAGCTCAGCATGGCGGCGTTCCAACTGGCCGAGCTGAGAACCCATTCGCTCTAATGACTGGCTCAGCGATTGTGCCGAGGCGCGCATCGATTCGACGCGCAAGGCGATCTGTTGCGACTGGTTACGCTTCTCGCTCAACGCCTCGCGGGTCTCGCGCAGGCATTTCTGGAGCGCCTCGCGCCGGGCGCTCAGCGCGTCGCGGCGCACGCCAAGGGTTTCCATCAGCACCAACGCCTGATGCAATTCGGCGCGCGATTCGGCGATGATATCGCGGTTCTGTTCGGCCTGCTCGTGGAGTTCGGCTATCTCCTTATCGAGGGATTCAGTGCGCGCGCGCAGGTGTTCCCGCCGGGTGCGCCGCGCGCTCAGGGTGCTGCGCAGCTCGCCGAGCAGGCGGTTCACCTCGTCGAGCTGGCGCTGCGCGCCGGCGCGTTCGTCTTCGTACTGCTTCAGTTCGTGTTGAGCGGTGTCGACAGTCCCGGCGAGCATCGCGCCATGTTCCTCTAGCTCGGCGACGGTACGCTGCAATTCGCGCATCTGGGCCTCGCGCGCCAATACGCCGTCGGTCTCGCCCTGGCCGCGATCCAGCTTCAACCAGTCCGGACCCAGCCAGACGCCGTCCGGGGTGATCAGCGATTCATGCGGCCGCAAGGTCGCGCGCCGGGCAAAGGCATCCTCCAGGGTATCGGCGATCCGGACCTGGCCGAGCAGGCTGTCAAGTGGCCAGGGACTTTCGACCCTCGCGGCGAGTGAATCGGCGCTGGCATGGCTCGCGCCCGCATGTCGCTCGAACAGGCCGATCGCCGCGTCGGAAAGGCCGCCAAAAACATCGCACAGCGCCGCCATGTCGTCGACGCACAGCGCCTGCAACTGGCTACCGAGCACAGTCTCCACCGCCAGTTGCCAACGCGGTTCGACGCGCAAGGACGCAGCGAGATGCGGCGCATCACCCAAGCCACTGCGTTCCAGCCATTCGACGCGTTGCCGGTCATCGTTGCCGAGGGCCGCTTCCTGCAAGGCTTCGAGCGAGGCGAGCCGCCCGCGCGCGGTCTGTAACTCGCCGCGCGCCTGATCGAGTTCGCGGCGCCGGACCTCGATCTGGTCACGTCGGCTGACGATGCGCGCGCGCGCCTGGTCGAGCGCCGCGCGTTGTTGTTCTAACCGTTCAAGTTGCATCGCCTCTCGCTCGGCCAGATCCGCGATCTCCTCGTCCAGACCGGGAATGCGCATACGTTCGCGCTCCTCCCCCAAGCGGCTCAATTGGCGCGCGATACGCTGATCCTGTTCCTCTAGATGGTTGATGCGGGTGCGCTCGACCTGCGCGGTCTGCGCCGGTTCGACGGCGCCATGGTTGAATTCGTCCCATTCATTCTGCCAGACTTGCATCGCCTGCTCGGCGGTCGCCAAGCTCGCGCCCAATTCAACCTCCGCCGCGCGCGCCTCGGCGAGTAGCGGCTCGTCCCGCAGCAGATGGGTATTGATCTCTTCCAACTGGCCGTTGTCCAGCGCCTGATTGTCGCGCGCTTCGTGCAATGCGCGCGTGATCTGTTCGAAGTCGCTCTGCTGCTTCCGCCGGGTCTCGCGCGAGAACTGGATGGCCTGCTCCAGCTTGGCGATCTCCGAGCCGATCGCATAGAAACGTGCCTGCACCTCGTTGAAACGGTCGTTGGCCTCGATCTGCGCGACACGCATCGCCTCGATGTCGGCCTCTTTGCGGCGTTGTTCGGCGAGCGCGGCCTGCTGGCGGTTCTCCAACTCGGCGACCCTGCGATCCTGGGCATCGACATCCTCGTCCAAACGCCGCCAACGCAATGCCAGCAGCTCGCCACGCACACGGCGTTCCTCATCCTTCAATCGCTGATATTTCTCGGCGGTCGCGGCCTGACGCTCCAGGTGCTGCAACTGCTTGGCAACCTCCTCGCGCAGATCATGCAGACGCTCCAGGTTCTCGCGCGTGTGGCGGATACGGTTCTCGGTCTCGCGGCGGCGTTCCTTATACTTGGAGATGCCGGCGGCCTCTTCCAGATAGACGCGCAATTCCTCCGGCTTGGCCTCGATGATGCGCGAGATCATGCCCTGTTCGATGATCGAATAGCTGCGCGGCCCGAGACCGGTACCGAGAAACAAATCGGTGATGTCGCGGCGGCGGCATTTCGCGCCGTTCAGGAAGTAGCTGGACTGGCCATCGCGCGTCACCCGGCGCTTCACCGAGATCTGCGAGAACGCGGCGAACTGACCGCCGGCGCGGCCCTCGGCGTTGTCGAACACCAGCTCGACCGTCGCCATGCCGACCGGCTTGCGCGACGTGGAGCCGTTGAAAATGACATCCGCCATCGATTCCCCGCGCAGCATCTTTGCCGAGCTTTCACCCATCACCCAACGTACTGCGTCGATCACATTGGACTTGCCGCAGCCATTCGGACCGATGACGCCGACCAGATTACTCGGCACCAGCACGGTGGTCGGATCGACGAAGGATTTGAAACCGGCGATTTTGATTTTCTCAAGACGCATGGGCGCTAACCATACCGGAGGGCGGTAGCTGGCACAAGATGATGTTATGAATGATATTAAATCTCTATCTATTTGAATACAAATAAGTAAATATAGGAAAATCACCCAGCCGCCCACCGAGTATAATACCGTCGATTCACGCTCGCTGTCATGATGCGGTTGAAACGCCCGAATCATGAAAGTTGTCCATGGGCAACCGAGCACGCACTTTCACGCTATCCCAAGGTGTATCCACCATGCCCTCGCAACCCTCCAAGACCCTGGAAACCTTCGCCAACCCGCGTCCGGAAAACGACTATACGATCCGCATCCGCATCCCGGAATTCACCTGCCTGTGTCCGAAGACGGGCCAGCCGGATTTCGCCGAGCTGACTCTCGAATACGTACCGGACAAGCGGTGTGTTGAACTGAAGAGCTTGAAGATGTATGTCTGGTCATTCCGCGACACTGGCGCCTTCCACGAGGCGGTGACCAACGAGGTACTCGCCGACCTTGTCGCCGCGACCCAGCCGCGCTTCATGCGCCTGCGCAGCGAATTCAACGTGCGCGGCGGTATCTATACCACGGTCGTCGCCGAACACCATCAACCGGGTTGGGAAGCTCCGACGCCTGTCACGCTGCCAT
>JALSSX010000239.1 GCA_026984055.1 Sedimenticola sp.
ATCGGCTCCGGCCCGGCCGGACTGACTGCCGCCTGGGATCTGGCGCGCCAGGGGCACCAGGTCGTGGTGTTCGAGGCGCTTGCCCAGCCCGGTGGCATGCCACGCTATGGCGTTCCTGAATATCGGCTTCCCTACGACCGGCTGGATGCGGATATCGGCGTGATCCAGTCACTGGGCGTCGAAATCCGCTGTAACACCCGCGTCGGCCGGGATGTCGGCATCGATGATCTGCATCGCGACTTCGATGCCGTATTGATTGCCATCGGTCTGCAACTCGGCCGCTCGACGCGCATCCCCGGCAGCGACCATCCCAACGTACACGCGGCCGTCGAGCTGCTGCGTCGCATCACCGATGGCGAGGATATCCCTTTGCCTGACAAGATCGTTGTCATCGGTGGCGGCAATGTCGCGATGGATATCGCGCGCAGCCTCGGGCGGTTGCAACGCCAGCATTATGGTCGGGTCGATGTCACCGTCTCCGCGCTGGAGGATTTCGATCATTTCCTCGCCGACCCGGCGGAACTGAAGGAGGCCCGAGAGGAAGGCATTCAGGTACTCGCCAGTCGAGGCCCGAAGGAGATGGCCATTGGCGAGGCGGGAGAATTGCTCGGTTTACACACCCTCGGTGTGATATCGATCTTCGACGAAGGCGGTCGCTTCGCGCCGTGCTACGACAGCGACGACGAACAGTTTCACCCGGCTGGCATGGTCGTTGAATCCATCGGTCAGATGAGCGATGTTGCCATCCTCGGCGACGAGTTGAGCGAACGGCTCGAATGGCGGCGAGGCCGCCTGAAGGTCGATGACCAGGGCCATACCGCCGTTGCTTGGCTGTGGTCCGCTGGCGACATGGTGCGCGGACCTGATGTCGTGCATGCCGTCGCCGATGGCCACCGAGTCGCAGCCAGCATCCACGCAGCCCTGCAACTGCAAACCGAGACACAAGCATGAGCGAACATCTGGAAGGCCATCCTCCGGCTTACGAGCGAATCCGTTCCAAGAAGACCTTGGCCGAGATCCTCCAGGTCGCCACCGAGTTCGAGCGCAAGGCCTGCCAGTTCTACTCCGCGCTGATTCCCAAGGTGCGCAAGCACATCCGTTACCTGGTTGAGGAGCTTGCCGCCGAGGAGAAGGCCCACTATGAACGCTTCCAGCGCCTTGCCGAGGATCCCGAGGTTCAGCAACAGATTCAGGCGCGCATCCAAGCCCCGGTCGAGGACCACCGCTTCTCTGACTACATCCACCTGCCCGAATTCGGCGAAAATCCCGACGACCAGGCGATACTACAATATGCCCTCGGGCGCGAGGACGCGGCGATGAAACAATACCGAGAACTCGCGCACAGCGTGCCGGAAGGCCCGATTCGACAGTTGTTCGATTTCTTGGCCGATGAAGAAACCCAACACAAGCGCGAACTGGAGAAGACATATTACGAACTGGTATTCGGCGGCGGCCGGATGGTGCCGAGGGTCTGAGCGGCGTCTGACATGAAACGATCGACTTTACGGAAGCGATATGATGACCCAATCGGCGGCGTGGTATCCGACGGACCCGCGCCAGACAGAAACACGCTGGCCATGGACCGCACGGTGCTGGCCAATGAACGCACCTATCAGGCCTGGCTGAGAACCGGCCTTGCCGCGCTTGCCTCTGGACTCGGCGCGGTCAAGTTCCTGAAAGATGTGCTGCCGCCAGGGATATTGCTGGCGATCACGACGCTGCTGATACTGCTCGGCATCGCCGCCTTCCTGCAAGCCGCGTGGCGCTACAATCACATCCATGTGCGGATGGCGCATCTCGACATCGACGCCATGCCGAAATGGTTGGCGACGGGCATCAGCCTGCTGTTGGTGGGATGTTCGCTGCTTGCCTTGGTTGGCCTGTTGGTGATGGTGTCGGGGTGATGGGCGCGCACGCCATGCACGGAACCCTCGTGGACAGGCCAAGTAAGTCGCCAGGGGGAGTCTTTACAGTTGAATCACGGGTGAGCAACGAGGAATTCCGTCATCTGCGATCGTCCCGGGAGATAGCCTGACGCCACGCTGGATGCGTGGCGATCAGCGCCAGCGCGTTGCGTAGCAGGGTCTTACCCGGCTCGGTGCGGTGCCAGGTGGATGCGCCGGATGGGTGCGGCAGGGCGATCATGTCGACTGGCCGGGCATGCCATTCAATGCGCTGCCGGGTGCCGATGACTTCGGTCAGTTTGCCGATTGGCAGCAGTTGCGCGATCGCCAGCTTACCGACCGGGATCACCAGTCTCGGATGCAACAATTCGAACTCAGCCTTCAGCCAGCGGCGGCAGTTGCCGATCTCGGCGCGGTTTGGCACCCGGTCGCCACCGCCGGGCTTCTTGCCAGGAAAGCAGCGGCATGCTGCCGCCATGTAGACGCGCTGGCGGAAGCGAGCCTCGTCGATTCCGCAACAGCTCTCGAACCATTTGAACAGTGTCTTGCCGGCCGTCCAGGCGAAGGGGCGGCCAAGCGCGCCTTCCTTGTCGCCGGGCGCCTGACCGATCAGCATCACCGCTGACATGACGGGTGAGCCGACCACGACCGGACCGATCATCTCAGGGCACAGGTGGCACTCCTTCAAGCGTTGCTGGTGCTCACGCAGTTTCAATTCGCTCATGTCGGTTTCCAACAAACAAAAAGCCCACCGGCCACGAGGGCGAGCGGGCTGGATGACGCGGGTCTAGCAGGATGTTGAGAAAGTCCTTCCATGGACTTTTGCAACGACGGAAGCGGAAAATGCGATTTCCCGGTTCCCTCATTTTCAATGACTTGCAGTCATCAAAAATGGCGCTACATTCCCTGTACCGCACACAGGCCATTGAATAACGCTATTTTTCAACAGCCTGCTAGACCATCAGCGGGATAATCAGCAGCGCGACGATGTTGATGATCTTGATCAATGGGTTGATCGCCGGGCCGGCGGTGTCCTTGTATGGATCGCCGACGGTATCGCCGGTTACCGCCGCCTTATGCGCATCGGAACCCTTGCCGCCGAAGTTACCGTCCTCGATATACTTCTTGGCGTTGTCCCAGGCTCCGCCGCCGGTGGTCATCGAGATCGCGACGAACAGACCGGTGACGATGGTGCCGATCAGCACGCCACCCAGGGCCTTCGGGCCGAGGGTCAGGCCGACGAGCACGGGCACCAGGATAGGCAGTAATGATGGGATGATCATCTCTTTGATCGCTGACTTGGTCAGCATGTCCACGGCTTTCGAGTAGTCGGGCTTCTGGGTGTGATCCATGATGCCGGGCATCTCGCGGAACTGACGGCGAACCTCGTTGACGATGCCGCCGGCGGCGCGACCCACGGCTTCCATCGCCATGGCGCCGAACAGGTAGGGCACCAAGCCGCCGATGAACAGGCCGATGATGACCATGTGGTCGGAGAGGTCAAAGTCGATGTGGATGCCGGCATTTTGCAGGCCGTGGGTATAGTCGGCGAACAAAACCAGCGCGGCGAGACCGGCGGAGCCGATCGCATAGCCCTTGGTGACCGCCTTCGTGGTGTTGCCGACCGCGTCCAGCGGATCGGTGATGTTGCGGATCTTCTCGTCTAACTCGGCCATTTCGGCGATGCCGCCAGCGTTGTCAGTGATCGGACCGTAAGCATCCAGCGCGACGATGATGCCGGTCATCGACAGCATCGAGGTCGCTGCGATGGCGATGCCGTACAGGCCCGCCAACTCATAGGCGCCCCAGATGGAGGCGCAGATGACGAGTACCGGCGCGGCGGTGGATTTCATCGAAACACCCAGTCCCGCGATGACGTTGGTGCCGTCGCCGGTGGTCGATGCCTCGGCGATATGCTTCACCGGATTGAACTCGGTCGCGGTGTAGTACTCGGTGATGACCACCATCGCGGCGGTCAAAACCAGGCCGATCAATGCCGTGCCGAAGAGTGCGTTGGTCGAGTAACCGCCGTTGTCGCCCATTAGCCAGCCGGTGATGAAGTAGAAGCCGACGGCGGCAATCACGCCAGCCACGATCAGGCCCTTGTACAGCGCGATCATGATCTTGGAATCGCCTTCCTTCGCCCTGACGAAAAAGGTGCCGATGATCGATGCGACGATGGAAACGCCGCCCAATGCGAGCGGGTAGAGAATTGCGGACTCAGCGGCCGCGCCTTTCAGCATTAGGCTGCCGAGCAACATGGTAGCGACCACGGTGACAGCGTAGGTCTCGAACAGATCCGCCGCCATGCCGGCGCAGTCGCCGACGTTGTCGCCGACATTGTCCGCGATGACCGCCGGGTTGCGGGGGTCGTCTTCCGGGATGCCGGCTTCGACCTTGCCGACGATGTCCGCGCCGACATCGGCGCCCTTGGTGAAGATGCCGCCACCGAGACGCGCGAAGATGGAGATCAGCGAGCCGCCAAAGGCCAGGCCGACGAGCGGGTGTAGCTTGTCCTCGACGTTCATCCCATTCAGTACGGCATAGTAGCCGGCGACGCCCAACAAGGCGAGTCCGACCACCAGCATGCCGGTGATCGCGCCGCCACGAAAGGCGACCTGCAAAGCGGAATTCAGTCCGCTGTTGGCGGCCTCGGCGGTACGTGAGTTGGCGCGTACCGAGATGTTCATGCCGATAAAGCCGGCGGCGCCGGAGAGTATCGCGCCGATGCCAAAACCGATGGCGGTCAGCGATCCCAACGAGATCCACAGGATGATCAGCAGCGCCACGCCGGCGATTCCGATGGTGGTGTATTGCCGGTTCAGATAGGCTTGGGCGCCTTCCTGCACCGCTTGGGCGATTTCCTTCATGCGGTCGTTGCCCTGCGGCTGGGCAAGGATCCACTTCATCGAAACGACGCCATACACGATGGCGAGGCCTCCGCATATCAGCGCGAATACTAAAGCTGCGCTCATTTCGTACCTCCGGTTAATGTTGTTGCTACAAGTATCATGATGGGCGTTTCCGAATGTATCGTGGATGGGGCCGCGCGCTGGCGGCTTCACCCGGCTTCATCCGAAGGCGTCCTGGTGGCTATCGGCCGACATGGGAGAAGTCCGTGCCGGCCTTCAAGCCAAATTTTTCTTCGAGTGCCAACTCGTTGATCAGTTGGTCGACGGCGGTTTGACCGTGATCGGCCTGGATCTCGGCGAGGATCAGTCGGACCGCGTTTCGGTTGTAACCGCCGCCAAATTGAAGCTGCGTGCGTATGAGTTCTTTGGCTCTGTCTAGGGTCATGGCAGCCTGCATCGTCGGGGTGAGGTGAATAGCGAAAAGGGCCGCTTGGCCGGCCCTTTTCGTTGTGCTCGTCAGACCTCGAAAGCGTCCAGCTTCTTGGCGACCGCCGCGTTCTTCAATGTGACGTAGGCGGGCATGCCATCCTGGTAGGGCGGGTAGTCCTCGCCCTGGATCAGCGGTAGCAGATATTCCTTGCAGGCTGCGGTGATGCCGAAGCCGTCTTCCGAGATGTATTCCATCGGCATCATCTTCTCGACGTTGGCGACCTCGGACAGCGGCGCCTTGCCGACCTCCCAGGCGTAGGGGCTGTTCGATGTGCGGATGATCGCCGGCATGATGGAGTTGGCGCCGGCGAGGGCAAATTCCACGCCGGCCTTGCCCATTGCGTAGGCTTGGTCGACATCGGTCTTGGCGGCGAGATGGCGCGCGGCGCGTTGCAGATAGTCCGCGACCGCCCAGTGGAATTTATAGCCAAGTTCTTCCTTGATCATGTTTGCGACGACCGGCGCAGCGCCGCCCAACTGGGCATGGCCAAAGGAGTCGCGCGTGCCTTGTTCCGCAAGAAACTTACCGTCCGGCCAGTGGGTGCCCTCGGAGACCACGACGGTGACGTAGCCGAATTTCTCGACCCTGTCCTTGCATTTGGCGATGAACGCGGCCTTGTCGAATTCGACCTCGGGAAACAGGATCACGACGGGGATGCCCTGGTCCTCGATCAGTCCGCCGGCGGCGGCGATCCAGCCAGCATGGCGCCCCATCACCTCGATGACGAAGACCTTTGTCGAGGTGGCCGCCATCGAGCGCACGTCGTAGCTGGCCTCCAGGCTGGATACCGCGATGTACTTCGCCACAGATCCGAAGCCGGGGCAGTTGTCGGTGATCGGAAGATCGTTGTCCACGGTCTTCGGGATATGGATCGCCTGTACCGGGAAGCCCATGGTCTCTGATAACTGGGAGACCTTGTAGCAAGTGTCGGCCGAATCGCCGCCACCGTTGTAGAAGAAATAACCGATATCGTGAGCCTTGAAGACCTCGATCAAGCGTTCGTATTCCCGCTTGTTGTCTTCCAGGCTCTTCATCTTGTAACGGCACGAACCGAACGCGCCGGACGGCGTATGCCGCAGCGCGGCGATCGCCTCGGCGGATTCCTGGTTGGTGTCGATCAGTTCCTCGGTCAGTGCGCCGATGATGCCGTTGCGGCCAGCGTAGACATTGGCGATCTTATCGCTGTGCTGGCGGGCGGTCTCGATGACGCCGCATGCCGATGCATTGATGACGGCGGTCACGCCGCCGGATTGTGCATAAAAGGCATTCTTTACAGACATGTAGGGATGCTCCAAAGTGAGAAGTCAGATGAAAAAGGGAGAGGCGAGCGAATCACAGGTCGCCGCGCTCCTTGGCGGTATGGTCGGCCTGCGCCTGCAATAGCGAGACGATGCATTCGGTCAGATCGTCGTATTCGTGGACGCCGGTGCCGAACTGCTGATAGCTGCGATAGAAGAACTGGCAGCGATAGCGGCGATCGCCCGTCTTGAAGATGATGAAGTTGCAATCGTCCGCGCTCCAGTACACCACGGGACAACTACTGAGTTCACGATCCGAGGGGTTCAGGCGGATCTCGGAGTCGGCGAGTTCGATGGGGACATCCTGGCCGTAGCGCTCCTTCAGGGTATTCTCAATTACCCACTTCTCGGTCTCGCTGATATCGGGTATCTCTGGCATGGCGCCTGTCTCTGTGGCTGACGCGGGACCCTCGCGGACGTTTGAAGCATTGCACTTCACTGCCGCGAAGCAAAGTCACGCCTCAAGCGAATTCGGAAAAAAAACTCGCGCCAGCTTAATCCATTCGACGGCTATGCAGCCAATCCAAATGTTGGATGGATGCATGCAATTTGCTAATTCTCTAATTCTTGCTTGACCCTGGTGGCTCGCGAATCCCCGCTTGTCTTCGGTGTTTTTCTTCAGTGAATAGAGGAAACGATTTCAAATCAACGGCTTGTATAGTATCTTATGGCTTTTCCGGGCGGCGCTTCCGCGAGGCTGGGGCGCTTGCGTTAGGGTGAAAGGAAGCGCCGAGGGTTCTGCGTGCCCATGCCGGCGCTTTTATCGTCCATCGATTTTCCATGGTCTCTTTGTGTATATGTCGGCTGGCGCGGCTTTTCCGTCGAAACCGGCATCCGAAATGGGCGGTGACCATCATCATATCTTTAGAGTGTAAACCCAGGCAGGGGCAGGCGAAATATGCGAGTAATATTGGTGGGTCCTCCGGGATCGGGTAAGACGGCGCTGGCCGCCTTGATCGGCAAGGACTTCGGCCTTCCGGTGTTGACGGTCGCCGAAGTCTTGGCGAGCTGCGCGCAGAAGGAGCGCGCGCTGTCGGCGCAGGTAGCCCAGTACCTCAAGGCTGGACAGTGTGTGCCCGATGGTCTCGTGTTACTGGCGATGAACGAACGCCTTGCCGGCGCTGACCTGGCGGAAGGATTCGTGCTGGAGGGTTACCCGTTGAACGCCGGTCAGGCGGAAGAGTTGGAGCGCTTCCTGGCTCAGCAGGGTCGGCGCATCGATCTCGCCATCCATCTTCAGGTGGATTCAGATGTCCTGATGGAGCGCTTGGTTGGACAGGCGCGCTGCGATAATTGTGGTATGCAATATAATCTCTATGTCAACCCACCGATGGTCGAGGGCGTGTGTGACAATTGTGGCGCCAGGATCATCCAGCGGCCGGGAGATTACGAAGAGACGATCAGTAACAGGTTGCGTATCTTCGCTGGTCTGATTGGGCCGTTGCTCCAGTATTATAAGGTATATGGCCACTTGATCGAGATCGATGGCGGCGACGAACCGAAGGTCGTCTATCGGAGAATGAGGCCCGAGTTGAAGCGTGTCTCGGTTGCAGCTTCTGAGTCTCGCGTTTCAACATCCACCGAGGAGCAGGTCGGTGGCCCTGCGGCCCGAGCGGGAAGAAAGGCCGCTTCAGATGTAAAAAAAACTTCTGCGCCAAGGCGCGTGGCGGTAAGAAAGAAGGTAGCCAAGGGGGTGGCGAAGAAAAAAGCGGCGAAGAAGGCTATGAAGACACCTTCGGCGTCGAAGACGGCGGTGGTAAAGAAGAGAGGCAAAAGTCAGTCTGTTGTGGTGAAAAAGTCACCAAAAGTGGCCGGCTCCAAGGTAAAAGCCAGCCCAAAGGTTGCAAAAAAAGCCAGGAGCGCCACGAGCAAGAAGAAGACGGCAAAAAAAGCTGGCGCGAAGAGCCCGGTTTCGGTTGCCCGTAAGAAGGTTTCCTCGGCGAAGGTGAAAAAAAAGGCCGCCAAAAAGGGTTGATGTCTCGATGCGCCGTAGTCTGATGTGGTGGATTGGCAACACTTTTCGGCTATTGTGGTATTTTTTTCAATTAAGGCTTGCATCAAGTGGCATAATTGTCTATTATCCTGCCTGCAACACTTTATAACCTAAACAACCGCAAGCGGGAGTTCCAAATGAACAAAAAGCTTTTATCTCTGGCCATTGCTGCCGCCGTGGCTGCGCCAATGGCAGCGCAGGCTGGCGATGTCACTACATATGGCAAGCTGCACGTATCCATCGATAAGCGTCTGGATGATGCTGATGCAACCGACGGCTGGGATGTCGTCAGTCGGGCCAGTCGCCTCGGTTTCAAG
>JALSSX010000240.1 GCA_026984055.1 Sedimenticola sp.
AAGAAGGTCAGAAGCAGATAAACACACCGTGCGATCCAGATCTGTGTCAGGACTGCATTCCTGCTGGCGCCAATGAAGGACTTGATCTTCAGGTTCTGCTTGACCCACCTGAAGAACAACGCCACCTGCCAGCGTGTCTTGTAGATATCGGCAATGGTCTTTGCCGCTTACCATGAGCCATGGCCAGCCAATAACTCCTGGTAATACGGGTTGCCATCACAACGGCGGATGCGCCAGGCAATCGCGGCAGCGATGACTTTGGCGCCCCGCACGCTGGACAGATCTACGTACCGTTCATCGGTTGCCAACGATGGCCTGTCCGGGTCGCAGACCCGATAGGCTTCATCAAGATTCGTTGCGCGATTCATGGGAGACAAGTCATATTGAATGCAAAATCCGGGTATAACGGCTCGGCAGCGAGGGAGACAGCGCTGCATGGCCACGGCCGGCCGAACCTCGGGACCATGACGCGCGGGGGCCATTCCAGCATTCGACGGACAGCGGCCCTATCTGTGATAAAAATCACAACAATGTCAGAAAAACCCGCTATTCAATAAGTGAAATCCCGTATCATCAGAATATGTAAGGAAGGCGAGCCCCTTCCTCCAGCGCGTGTCCATGTTGTACCCGACCCTAACCTGGAGTTAATCATGAAATCACCGACCCCACCCATCTCGAATCGCGCTCGCCGCCTCGCCGGTTGCCCGCTGCTACTGTTATCGCTGTCGATCGCCACATCCCACGCCCTGGCCGGCACTCGCTATGAGGATGCCGAGGACGGCGGCACCAATGGCTGGGACGTCTATGACAACACTCCCGCCGGCGCCTTCGTCGAAAATGTCTTCGACGCCGATCGCGGCAGCCGGGTGATCCATTTGGCAGGCCACCGGACAGCCAACGGTTTTCGCCTGCGCGACGCGAATGGCGCTTGGTGGAACAATCGCGACCAGTCGGTGTTGAGCTGGAGCCAACGCTTCGACGCTGCCTTCACGATCTACGTCAAGATACTGACCACGGAAGGAATGCGCTACCTGTACTACAACCCCTTCGATCGTGACCGAGGTGGTTCCGCGACCTCGCGTTACCTCCAGTTTGGCCTGGGTCACACAGCGCGCGATGGCCAATGGCACGACTTCAACCGTGACTTGGCCGCCGACCTGAAACGTTACCAGCCGAACAACCGGCTGCTGGCGGTGCAAGGCATGCTGATACGCGGCACTGGCTGGGTCGACGATATCGCGTTGGATGGAGACGACGGCCCGGTGGGAAGCGAGGATCGCATCGAGGGCATGGGCGCCAGGAATGATGGCGACAGCCTTGACCTCTCCATGAATGGCCGCTTCGACAATACCGATCATGCCTGGTTCTTCATCGATACCGATTTCGACACGAACACCGGGGTAAACGAGGACCATATCGCAGGCGCCGACTACATGACGATAGACGGCGCGCTCTATCGAATCCACCAACACGACGCCGAGGATAGGCAGTACATCGGCGAGGTAGCGATCCAAACCTCACCCCATGGCATCTCGGTGTCCATCCCAAGGCGTCTCCTGTCAGGCATGAACGCAAATATCCGTTATTCCGCCGCCGTCACCGCTCGGGATTATCCAAGCTGGACGGTAAAGGGACCGAATCAGTACACACTCCTCCCCGATCGTCATGACGAGGCATATCTCTATGGCGACGATGCCATCACCGTGGCGGTTGACGACACAGACACCGAGCATCCTTTCGTCGCCGTCACCCGTGACAGCGATCAACGCAGGCTTGCCCACTCGGGCAGCACCAGTGCGTACTATCGGAATGTATCGGAACAGGTCGACTCCATCGACTACCACATCGAACGCAAGACTGGCGGCTTCGATGTCGTCTACCGGATCGTGCTGGGCCAGGACGTTCCAGCGGCGAATGCCGAACAACCCAACTCGATAGCCACCTTGATGATTCCCGATCTGGATCTCGGCTCCGACGAAGCGATGCGTATCATCAACCCATTGTTCAAGCACTATCCCGAGGCGCGTTCACTATCCGAAGAGAGGAATTATGTCTATGAAGGCTGGCAAGCGCATCACCAGCAAGATTTCTTCGCGGTCGCGAACCTCACGCGACATCGGGGAAGCTCGGTCGAGGAAACCCACGAACCCTATGGCGCGCAATTCGTCTATTCACCGGTCATCGTCGCCATGGACCAAGAACGGGACGATCCCGTGGCCATTGGTGGATCGCTGATCTCCAACTTCGCCAACGACCGCCTTGCCGCCTTGATGAAGATCGAGCATGACTGGAACAACTATTGGCACTACACCTACGAACTGACACCCCTGAAGGATCTGAAGCAGGGCGATACGCTGGACATCAGAATCGCGGTGCGTTTCGCGGACCGGAAACACTGGATCTTCACCCTCGCCCCCTACAAGGCGTTTCTTGGACATCGCAGGGATGAACAATGGATACAACAACATCGAAAAGACACCCGGCCGATTCAGGCGATAACCTTCAGCTACCCCGAGCAAAAACCCGGCGACGACAACCACTATCGTCATACCGTCGATGGCAGACAATGGGCTTACCAGCTCATCGATGACCAACAGAACGACACCCTGCCATTGCATCGCACACTCGACAATTTCGGCGATATCCTACGGAACAAGGGCTTCGAACGCACGCTGATATGGAACTTTACCGGCACCTATTATCAGCATGAGGATTCCAGCGACGACCCGAACGCCTGTCCTAGCAGCCAATATCATGCATGCATGGCGACTCAACTCCCATTCCAGTTTCTCGATGATCCAAGAAAGACCACCCATGCCATGGCGCCACGCTTCGCCGATGAAATGGCGCAACTGATCGACGCCGGAAACCTCGGCGGATTCGACGCGGAAATCGGATACGACTGGGGCATCGCCGGGAACATTCCGGTGGATGAAAGCGGGAGGCCTCTCGCCATCGATGCATGGGAGCCGCATCATCTCGTTCCATTCGACTATCACCACGACGGCCAGGGTCGGCCGAATGCCGAAACCCGCTACGCGGAAACACGGCTGTCTCGGGTGCGCGCGCTGTCCAGCACGCCATTTCAGCCTCGCTTCATACGTCTCGACGCACTGGCGCGTATGGATATGGACAAGCGACTCGACTGGCTGAACCATCTGAAACGCAGTTTGCCCGACACCAAGTTTGCCGCCGAGTCATCCATCGACCTCGTCCACGCTCAGATCGCGATGATCAATCAATTGGACAGCACCGAGCCAGGCGATCACGCGGGAGACGCGCGTGACTATGCATTGAAGCAACCGGATTTTCTGGCCGGCTATCTCAACCCCGGCATGGAAGTCGAGGTGCATCTAGACGATGTCTTCCTGAAACGAAAACGCGCCGAACAGGGCTATTGGGGCAGCCAGGAATGGTATCTCGAACAACTCGTCGAATGGGGCTATACCCCGCTCGTCAAGCAGCCAGACAGAGAAACGACAGCCGCCATTGGCGACTCGCTGGTCGACGTGAGCGCACTCAACGCCAGCGTCACGGATCCCTGCTTCGACGGCGCGTGGACAAATGGCGAATGGCCCTACGGGGAATGTCTCGATGGATTCGCCACCGAGGCATTCAAAAACGCGCTGGATATCGCCAAACTCCAGTATCCAGAAAGCCAAACCGCCGTTGCCTATGGCAACCTGAGAACATCCGCATCCGCATTTTTCCATATTTCCGATGACGGATCCCTGGTTTTCAAGCTCGATCAAAGCCATTACACCGGCAACCTGAGCGAAGGGCACCCGCTCGGCAACGGCTATGTCAGAAGAGCGGAACTGAGACAGGGGCCGAGCGACGACGCCACCTGGGATGTCGCCACCCAACAGCGGAAATCCATCGCCGCCACGCTGCGCCTGCCCGCGCCGCGGACGCTCAAGGAATATACCTGGATGCAGGTGCATGACCGCGGCGGCTACAACAAGCCACTAATACGTCTTGTCTGGCTCGCCAGGAAGCAGGGCCGCGAAGACTTTCTCTGGGCCGCACTGAAGACGGATCGCTCGGGTTCGTCCACGCAATGGATCCCGTTGAAAAAACGCCCCGACGCGGATTTTCACGCGGAAATCGCGCTTTCGAACAACCACCTGACGGTCAAATTGGATGGAGAGCCGGCCAGCAACGCGTTACTCGAAAGAGACGTATCCTACTGGTCCGGGCATGCCAACTATTTCAAAGCGGGGGTATATATCAGTGGCGACAGTTCAGCAACGTCGAACAACCATGATGTCGATCCCTCGGAAAGGAACATAACGGTAAGCTTTCGGTCGATCGATTTCGAGCTATAGGAATCAATCGGAAAGAGACCGTGGCCGAATTTATCGTCATGGCGTTCCCGTGGGCGGGTCACGGACAGCTTTCACGCTATCAACCCGGCAACAAAGATTGCCGGGTTGATAGCCATAGCAGGTCGTTGAAAATGTCCATGGAAGGACTTTTCCAACATCTTGATAATGAAGTCCGAAATATCACACACCATAAAAGCTTTCCTGGCAGCAATAAAGGCAACTGCCGACACCGCTTATATCTGGGTGGGATCTACCTTGATCACGAGGGAAGCTTTACCTTATTTTTCAACGTACCCTGACCTGTTTCTTCAGCTCATTCGTGAACCACGCGATCAAGGTGCCAAGCAGCCTGGCCTCGCGCTTGTCACACTGGTCCTGAAGATGGAACAAGCGCCGTTGCAGATCGACCGCCAGCTTCTGATGCTTATCCAACTCCTCCTGCATACGCACCAGTTTCACCCTTGCCCGTTGCAGCTCCGCGCTGAGGTGCTCCGGATCCAGGCGGGTTTCCGTCAGCACCTTGCCAAAGGCCGCCTCCTTCAACAACCGGGTTTTCTCCAGCATGCCCGATTCATCGGCATTCGCATTTGGGTAGATGCGCAGCAACTCCTCCATCAGTAACGAGCCTTCAAACGTCGACAATACCCCCTGCTGAATCTGCCGCTGCAACGCCCGGCGTGGAACCTTCACCATTCTGGCCGCCTGCGATAGGCTGAGAAAACGCGCCATACTTCCTCCTCTATAATATTAAGTGGCTATCTGAACAGAAGCCCGGCATGTCGCCACGGCCATTCGAATACTGGTATTCTAGCAAGATGTTGAAAAAGCCCTTCCATGGACTTTTTCAACGACGGAACCGGGAAATACAATTTCCCGGTTCCGTCATTTTCAATGACTTGTAACCATCGAAAATGGCGGTACCTCCCTGTACCGCACACAGGCCATTGAAAAATGCCATTTTTCAATGGCCTGCGAGGAATCTGTCGGATTTAGGATTAATCTACCGCGCTGGTGGAACAGGGATGTCCCACTCTTTTCGATCACGATAAGTGATTGAAAATGTGAGCAAAGAGGAAATCGCATTTGCTCTTTGCGACGAGAAAATTCCATGGAAGGAATTTTTCAACTACGAAACCGGAAAATGCGATTTCCCACCACCACAGTAGAATCATCCTAAATCCGACAGACCCCAGCGTGCGTGCCATTCTGTTCCTAGCAAAACGCGAGGAAGCAGTGAGGCAACTCTCCGCAACCACGAGCCATGCCGCCAGGGATGAGAAAGGGCGCAAGCAATAATTCCGACGTTGGCCAACGCCCTGTTGAGACCTGAAACACCCCGGATCAGGAAAGGTTGCCCGTGCTCCGACCGCAGGATGTCCGAGGCATGCCTCCCTGTAGATTCTACCGAGACCAAGTCTACAGCGACCGCGCTCACGGCGCGCCCGCGGGCGAATCACAGGGCAATCGACAAACGACTTTCACGCTGACCGTGGTTATGGCATCCTCGGTTCAGTATAGACCACTCCTGTCAGCTTGCTTTACATCGCCGTTGCCGAATCCCCACAGTGCTGATATAGTCAGGTGAACCACAAGTTTTAAGCCTTTGGTTTTTAGACCGATTTTCCAATGCCTCCCCCTGATTCGCCGCCAGCATGACAACGCTTGGCGCGCGGGGGCATTCGCGGTTTTTTTCAGTACGTCTGTCGCCGTTAACGAGAACCTGGATTCCCTGTCGCGCAAATACCCGCCGTGGAAACCCCGGAACAATCGGCATGATGGCCGCGCAACGATGTCTTTCCGTTGCGCGCCCGGTACTGAAAGAAACCGCAAAGCGCTGTCGTCGACTGTCCCTACAGCCGTATGACTTTACTGAATAACCGCCCGCATGATACTGATTTTTAACGTGAAACGATAACGCGTTAAGGCTCCACCTCAAGCGTGCATGGAACCGGACATCCTACAATGAAAAGAATGTTGATCAACGCGACTCAACCCGAAGAGTTGCGCGTCGCTATCGTCGATGGCCAAAAGCTCTTCAATCTCGATATTGAAACTCCCGCCCGCGAACAAAAGAAATCCAACATCTACAAAGGTCGCATCACCCGCGTCGAACCCAGCCTGGAAGCCGCCTTCGTGGATTATGGCGCGGAACGCCACGGCTTTCTCCCGATGAAAGAGATCGCGCGGAGCTACTTCTCCGAGGAAGCCCAACAACAATCCGGCCGCGTCAGCATCGACAAGGCTATTTCCGAAGGCTTGGAGGTCGTCGTCCAGGTCGAGAAAGAAGAGCGCGGCAACAAGGGCGCAGCGCTGACCACCTTCGTCTCGCTGGCCGGCCGTTACCTGGTGTTGATGCCGAACAACCCGCGCGCGGGTGGCGTGTCGCGGCGCATTGAGGGCCAAGACCGTAGCGACCTGCGCGAAGCCCTCAGCCAACTTGAATACACCGACGACATGGGACTGATCGTGCGCACCGCTGGCGTCGGCAAGTCGGTCGAGGAGCTGCAATGGGATCTGAATTACCTGACCCATCTGTGGTCGGCGATAACCACCTCCGCCGGCGAACGCAAGGCACCCTTCCTGATCTATCAGGAGAGCAATGTCATCATCCGTTCGATACGCGACAGCCTGCGTGGCGACATCGGCGAGATCGTCATCGACAACCGGGAGGCCTTCGAGGAAGCCAAACAATTCACCTCGCAGGTGATGCCGCAATTCACCAAGAAACTGCGCTACTACGACGACGAGGTACCGCTGTTTTCGCGCTACCAGATCGAAAGCCAGATCGAGACCGCTTTCCAACGCGAGGTGCGTCTGCCCTCTGGTGGCGCCATCGTCATCGACCCAACAGAGGCGCTAACCTCGATCGATATCAACTCGGCGCGCTCCACGAAGGGAGCCGATATCGAGGAAACCGCGCTGCACACGAACCTTGAAGCGGCCGATGAGATCGCCCGCCAGTTACGCCTGCGTGATCTCGGCGGGCTGTTCGTCATCGACTTCATCGATATGACGCCAAATCGCAATCAGCGCGCCGTCGAAAACCGCCTGAAGGATGCCTTGAAACAGGATCGGGCGCGCGTCCAGATCGGTCGCATCTCCCGCTTTGGCCTGCTGGAGATGTCCCGTCAGCGATTGCGACCCTCGCTGGGCGAATCCAGCGAACAGGTCTGCCCACGTTGCTCCGGCCACGGCACAGTACGTAGCGCCGATTCACTCGCCCTGTCGATCCTGCGACTGATCGAGGAAGAGGCAATGAAGGAAAACACCGGCAAGATCCAGGCGCAATTGCCCGTCGAGGTGGCCACCTTCCTGTTGAATGAGAAACGCGATGTCGTACATGACATCGAGCAACGCCAGAACGTCGGCATCGTGATCCTCCCCAACCCGCACATGGAAACCCCGCATTACGAGGTCGAGCGGGTACGCACCCAGGACGTAGAGGGCGATGCCCAGCTGGCAAGTTACCAGATGATCGGCGAACCGGAGACGCCCGCCACGATCGAGGAAAGCCGCGCCCCGGCGGCTCGCGCCGAGCGCCCGACAGTAAAAGCGATCATGCCGGACACACCGGCGCCTCGCTCGGCGCCGCATGACAACACCGATACACTCAAGACGAAAGGTCGGAAGAAGCCCGCTCCGAAGAAAGTGGAAAAGCCGGCACAGGAGCCGAGCTTCATCCGCCGCCTGATCTCATCGCTGTTCTCCATCGAGCCAGTGGCGGTGAAGAGTTCGGCAGAAAAAGCCGGGGGCAGCCGGCCCGAAACGCCCCAGGAAGCGCGTGGAGGATCACGTTCGAGCAACCGCCGTCGAAGCAGTGGCAATCGTGGCGGACGGAAGCGGAGCGGCAATCGCAATGGAAACGAGCAGAATCAAGGCGGCAACCGGCAACAGGAAAACAAGCCGAAACCCGCGGGGAAGCCCAGGGCCAGCGGGAACAGTGGCAACGAAACACAAGCCGAAGAGGTCAACGGCAACCTGATATCTCCCGAAGAGAAAAGCAACGACCACCCCCCCAAGCGGGGCAGTCGCAACCGGCGTGGACGTCGTGGTGGTCGGCGCCGTGGCGGCCAAAGCCAGAATTCCGGCGCGGGACAGACCAATGGCAACAAGACCGAAAGCAACGGCAACGCCGCCGTGGCGGATCAGTCGAAACCAAGGCCTGCGGAGCAAGACGGTGTGCGTGATGCCAAGCTGACCGTCGAAACGAAACTCCATCCCATGCCAGAGACGAGGCCAACCGACACCACGGACGCCAAATCCGTGGCAAATACAAGAAACCCAGTGAAACCAGCCGAGTCGGCTGCCAAATCGCAAGACATCACCACGGAAGAAGCGCCAGCCAAAACGACCAAAAAGCGCGCGACACGCGCGAAAAAGAAAGCCAGCCCACGGCGCGCGGCCAAGAAGAAAGCGGTGAAAGCCGCCCCGGCTGAAAAGGCCCCGGCTGAAAAGGCCCCGGCTGAAAAGGCCCCGGCTGAAAAGGCCCCGGCTGAAAAG
>JALSSX010000241.1 GCA_026984055.1 Sedimenticola sp.
CGGCAGCGCGGCTTCCTCGGAGATCAGCATGGTCACGCTGGCGCCCTGGGGGTCGTAGTTCTGACGTGCAATGTTCAGGATGTCCGCGCCGATGATCTCGGTGACATCGCCGAGCATCTGAGTTAATCGTTCGGCGTTGTAGGCTTCGTCGATATACTCGATATAGCTGCGCACGTCCTCGCGCGTGACCGCGTAGCAGACATCGTAGAGATTGAAGCTCAGGGTCTTGGTCAGGTTGTTGAAGCCGTGAAGCTGGATCTTTCGGGGTTTTGGCATCGCGGATATCACTTGGGTTTCCGGGCCTGTTGTGCTTCGACCAGCGTCTTCAGCCTTTGCAGGCCGGCCAGATAGGCCTTGGCGCTGATCTTCTCTGCCAACAGGGCGAAATAACCGCCTACCACGGGAACGTCTACGTCGCCTTGCATCCGCCATTCCACCCGGGTGCCGCCGTTGATCGGTTGGTAATGGATGGATGCCTTGGCCTTGTCCGTGGATTCGCCGAACGCCAGCTCGTAGTCGATGCCGGTTTCCGGCGATGACGCCAGAATCGTCAGTTTGCCGGTGCCGCTCTGATCCGACCAGGTAAGGTTTGCGCCTGGGCCGCTGGAAGGCTGGCTGACACTGATGCTGACCTTTGCGTTGTCCCGCGACCAGGGTGTCCATTCTTGCCAGCGGGCGAGGTCGCCGGTCTCTTCGTGGATGGCCGATGCCGGCGCGGCGATGTCAATGGCGCGCGATACGGTGAAATCCCGGGGCAGGAAGAGACCGACGCTCAGGAAGAGGCCGAGTAGCAGCAGCAGGGCGTAGAGGATTTTCTTCAGCATGGTGGCGATCCGCGAAAAAGAGGCTCATTATATCGGTAATCGATGATGCGATTCCGTTTTTGATTCCGATGAAAAAGAAAGATTTCCTGCAATTGTTGGATGCCGATGCGTGCCCGCGAGGGCTGTCTCCGTGGCTGCAAGCATTGTGGCATGATCAGCACGGCGATTGGGACCGTGCTCACCAGATCGCGCAGCAATTGGACGACCGGCTGGCGGCGTGCCTCCATGCCTGTCTGCATCGCAAGGAGGGCGATGAGGGCAATGCGCGTTACTGGTACGTGCGAGCCGGGAGCCGCTTTCCGATACAAGTGTTGCTGGCGGAGGAATGGCGGACTTTGGTCGAGGCGGCATGCGAATGATCATGCATCGCTTTCTGCCGGGTATTCTGATCGCGCAGTCGGCATTGCTGGGTGCGTACTGGCTGTTATCACGTGCGCCGATGGATGAGACCCAACGCTGGCTGATCGTCACCCTGCTTGGTTTCATCGTCGCGCTGTTGGTGGCCTTCTGGCTGGCGGCGGTGTCGCGGCAGTGCAATCACGAGGCGGTCAGCGCGCTACGCGAGGCGCATGCCCGCGAAAGAGAAAAGCTGAAGGTGAATGCCGAGCGCGCCAAGGCGCGGGTGATGCGCGACAGTCAGAAGCGCATCGACAAGGAGAGCAAGCGCGCTCATGCGCGCGCTGGCTTCAAGGTCGGCGCGGTGCTGGCTGGCGCCGCCGGTTTCGGCGTATTGATGATGTTCACCCAATTCGTTACCGTCGGCCTGCTGATGCTGACCACCGCCGGCGGTGGATTGGCGGGTTATCTGACCCGCGCGCGGCAGGAGCGTCTGACGCGAGCTCGGCAGGAGGTGATCCCGGCGCGACGCGACCCGGCGATGCCCAAGACCGTCGCCGGCCAGCGTCTGGAACACAAGTCATGAGGTGGGGTTGATGCGGGTGCGGGCGCATGCCGCGCTGGATGCCTTCAACACCTTTCATGTCCCTGCCCAGTGTCGCTATCTGGTGACGCTGGAACAGCCGAACGATGTGCCAGTTTTCCTCGATGATGCC
>JALSSX010000242.1 GCA_026984055.1 Sedimenticola sp.
TGGCTGGAAGGCTCCGGCCGCCGGTGGCCCCGAAACCCGCTCCCTGACACCGGAACAACGGGAAGCCGACCGCAAGGCACGGCTGCTCATCAGCGAGGAACTCGGCCACGAGCGGGAGCAGATCACAGCAGTCTATCTATCGCGGTGATTGCAGCCCGCTGCCTCAATCGTTGCAGGTATCGCGCCCCGCACGGAAACCGGCGGGTGGCCGGGCCGTCAGTAACTCCGCCACCGAGAGCCCGAAGGCCTGCGCGATCTTCTCCGCCGTACCGAGGGACGTATTGACCTCGGCCCGCTCAATCGCCCCGATCAGGGTGCGATGGAGTCCCGCCTCCAGCCCCAACGCCTCCTGCGACCAGCGGCGCAGCACCCGCATATAGCGAATATTGTTCCCCAGCAGCCTGCACGTTTCCGGTGCCCTGTGACCGGCGTCATAGGTCGGCACCGGTTCGCGTGCCCAATACTCAAAAGGGTGAGTATCCAGCAAAAAGTCAGAATATAAAACAGCCTGTGCGGGCATGCGAGCGCCTCCTGTCAGCAAGTAAACAGCGGCTCACAAAAAACGGCCCCGGTCCGTGATCGGACTCGGGGCCGCCTGGAATACCCGCACCACCGGCTTGTACCGAAGTACAGCGGTGTATACTGGATGCAGCCACGAGTCTTGGGTTACTCAAGCTCGGGGTTAGTCGCCCTGGGGGTGTTACAGCACCCTCAGGGCGATGCTTTTCATGAGAACAGTATCACTATCGTAGTGATGCAAATCGATGTCAAGTGATGCCTTGTATATAAGGCAAACCGTAGCACCTGTTATTTTTCGGTGTAAGGTTCCTGTATGAAACTCCACATCCTGAATGATCTGCACATCGAGTTCGAAGACTTTGCACCACCAGCGACCGATGCTGATGTCGTGATTCTGTCAGGGGATGTCGGTGTAGGGATGGGTGGCCTGCACTGGGCAGAGAAGCGATTCCCGGACAGGCCCGTGATTATGTCCCGGGCAACCACGAATTTTACCATCACGACGTCGCTCTGATCGACGAATTGAAGGAGCAGGCCCCGGGCCATATCCACGTCCTGAATGATGACCCGGTCATCATCGATGAGGTCCGATTCCTGGGCAGTATCCTGTGGACCGACTTTGCCCTGTTTGGCGAGGCGGACAAGTTTTTCGCCATGCAGGCGGCTCGGCAGGGGATGACGGATTTTTCCATCATCTCGAACGCAGGCCGACGATTCACACCCGAGGATGCTATCCGGCTGCACACGGCCAGTCGCGACTGGCTGGCCGCGATGCTGGCCGAGCCCTTCGACGGCAAAACCGTAGTGGTCACTCACCATGCCCCGTCATCGCAATCGGTACATCCGCGGTATGCCCGTGACCTGCTGACCCCGGCCTTTGCCAGCAACCTGGAGGCTCTCATGGAGGGTGACCGGGCAGCGCTGTGGGTCCATGGCCATATGCACGAGTCATTCGACTACAAGGTCTATGGCACGCGGGTGGTCTGCAACCCTAGGGGGTATGCGCCGAAGGCACTGAACCCGGATTTCAGGCCAGATTGGGTTCTGGAGGTTTAGGGCCGGATTGCGAACGGGCTGTGTTTGTTGATCGTTTTTCGACATCAAGCCTGAAAATAGTGCGCTTTTCGATTTCAATGAACGATTTTCGATCGTGGGCCTCTCAGGAGGCATTCCGTCACCCTGAAATTATCAGCCAAAGCGTATAAAAAAGAAATATACGGTTTGTCGTATAGCAGGATGAGCATGGAAAAGGTCATACGCAGCAACAAGGAACTCGGCGCAGCCCTGCGCATGGCACGCAAGGCGAAGAGCATGCGGCAGGTCGATGTTGCCAAGAAGGCATCCGTTCGTCAGGCGCTGGTATCGGATCTGGAGAACGGTGCGACCATGGCGAGGCTTGATACTGTAATCAAGGTGCTGGCTGCACTGGATATGGATCTGTCCATCATCCCGCGCCGGATAGCCGAGTTTGATCCGAAGGTGTATTGAACTTGATGTGAATGCCAGTGGCGCAGTCCGGATGTGTCGCTCGGTTCGAGCCGCGATAATGGCCTGGTATCGTCGAAGTATCCGCATATCAATAAAAGCGCAATAAAGGTTGCACAGGGAATATAATTTTATTCCCCTACGGAAATAACAACGATCCAGGAGATGGCATGTCAGTATGCCACCTGCAACAACTCGAGGTGCCTTTACGCTGGGGTTCAGGACGGATTTTGTCGTTGAATTATAAGATAAGTAAGAGAATCTGGCCGAATCCTAATGGTCTTGCTCGACCGCTTGCATTGTACCCATATTGGGTATTATTATGCCCGAAATGGGTAATTCTACTGCCACTAAGGAATCTCGAGCGGCCCGCCGCAGGGCGGCGGCCGATCTCCCGGCTGCACCCACCAGTCTGGCCGATGCGTTGTTTACCACCACCCAGCAACGGGTCCTTGCCCTGATCTTTGGTCAGCCAAGTCGCAGTTTCTACGCCTCCGAACTGATCGAGCGGACCGGCTCCGGTTCCGGCGCCGTACAGCGCGAGCTCAAGCGGCTTGCTTCCAGCGGCCTCGTGACGGTAAAGCGCATTGGTAACCAGAAACACTATCAGGCCAACCCTGATTCCCCGGTGTTCGAGGAACTGACTGGCCTGGTAAAAAAGACCGTAGCGCTCGCCGAGCCGATTCGTGTGGCATTGTCATCGCTGGCAGACCATATCGATTTGGCAATTCTCTACGGTTCGGTCGCAAAAGGGACCGATACTGCGGCCAGTGACATCGACATCCTGATCGTCGGCGACGGAATGACGCTGGAGGACATCTATTCGGCACTGGCGCTAGTGGAAGCGGATCTGGAACGAAAGATTAGCCCTACCTTATATACTAGGAAGGAATTCTCGGATCGCAAGGCAGCCAACAATCCTTTTCTCAGCCGCGTACTCTCCGGTGAACATCTGACGTTGATCGACAACGAACATGAGCCATCCGCAGCTTGATAACCTGGTCCGCATCGGTCAGTTGAAGACCGAAGCCATGTCTGAGGAGGAATGCCAGGGCCTGCTGCGTTCAGGCCTGCGCCGGCTCGAAGACGCGGGCTTGAAGGAGCTGAGCCTGGAGAGCCGTTTCGATCTCGCCTACAACGCCGCCCATGCATTGGCGCTGGCGGCATTGCGTTTCCGGGGTTACCGATCTGAATCACGGTACCTGGTGTTTCAGTGTCTGCAGCACACGATCGACCTGCCCAATGAACAGTGGCGTGTGCTCGATCAGGCACACCGTAAGCGCAATCTGGCTGAGTACGAAGGTGATATGGATGTCGATGAGCAACTCGTCGAGGCACTAACGCGCGTGACGCGTGAGGTGGCCAAGCGAGTAAAAGGGCTCGTTCAAGGTTCTTGATATGAAGCTGACAGTACAACAGCGCAAAGCAATTAACCAAGCAATTGCTAACATGCAGCTAATCGCCTGCGCGGGTTCCGGTAAAACAGAGGTTGTTGCACGCCGTGTGGTCAAACTGCTTGCCCCGAATGGTGAGGACAAATTATCGCCAGCTAATATCATCGCGTTCACATTTACGGACAAGGCGGCCGGAGAGCTGAAGGAGCGCATTGTTACCCGATGCCGGGAACAACTGGGAGATATTGCCGGTTTAGCGGAACTCTATGTCGGTACGATCCATGGCTTTTGTCTGGACCTGCTAAAAACTGAGGTGCCAGAATACCTGAAATATGAAGTCCTGAACGAAGTCCAGCAGTCGCTGTTTATCGACAGAAACAGCGCAAAAAGCGGGCTTACTGCGAGTTCGGACTTGCGCGGCAGCGCGCTTAAGCGTTACAGGGACACTCCGCACTACATCTCCGCACTTTCCCTCCTTCGGGAAGCAGATGTTGTGGAAGTCGAGCTCGATGATTGCTCGGTGCTCGATGGTCTTGATATGTACCGAGACCTTCTCGAGACGCGGCGCTATTTTGATTATTCCGCCATCCTGGAATTGGCGGTGGACGAACTTTCAGGCAATAACGCTCTGAGAGAGCGGCTGTCTGAACGAATTCGCTACCTCATTGTAGATGAATACCAGGACGTTAACCCGATACAGGAGGCTATCGTCTGGCTTTTGCATGATCTCGGGGCGAAAGTTTGCGTGGTTGGTGATGATGACCAAACCATATACCAATGGCGCGGCAGTGATGTCGAGAACATACTGACGTTCAGGGACCGTTACCCCAAGGTCAGGCAAGCTGCAGTGGAGTGCAACTTCCGCTCCAGCGAGGGAATCGTAGAAACAGCAAGGCCGTTCATCGAGCAGAATACTGCGCGATTGCCCAAGGCAATGCAGCCGACCAAGGCGCAGACCTATGAGCTTGGCGATATCGCCGCCCTTTCGTTCGACACACCGGAAGAAGAGGCACAGTTTATTGCCGAAACGATCAAGGAACTCAGGGGTGTTGCGATTGAGGAGGATTCCAAAAACCGCGGTATTTCCTGGTCAGACATGGCCATCCTGTTGCGCAGTGTGCGAAAAAATGGCGCTGCCATAACAGAGGCGTTGTCCAGAGAAGGGATCCCTTTCGTTATCGGTGGCATGAACAACCTGTTCGACACACCGGAAGCCCGCGCGGCCCGGGAATTATCCTATTTTATGGCGAATCGTCCCGGTGTCAGCCGCTCGAGCGTTCAGAAAGCCTGGGAGGACGCGACTACGGGCGCTGATCCTGCAAAGCTAAAGCAGGCGGTGCGCGAGGCAGAACGTGCCCGCGATGATATGAGGGGTCCCGAAAAGGATCGATGGTCGGTTTACAATATCCAGCGCCAGTTCCTTGCGTTTCTCGAGTCTGCCGGAATCCGCGAAGACACAGTACCGGACGGGCGAGGTGAGGTGCTGTTTTATAACTTGGGCAAGTTCAGCCAGCTTATCTCGGATTTTGAATCCATCCATTTTCACTCCAAACCTCTGGACAAGTACGATTCCTTCGCAAATTTCCTGCAGTACCGCGCAGACTCCGCCTATCCGGAAGGTTGGCAGGACAATCAGTACGCGAACCCCGATGCCGTGCGCATTATGACAGTTCATCAGGCCAAGGGGATGGAGTGGCCGGTTGTCTTCATCCCGGCCCTGTTGAAAAACCGTTTTCCTTCAAAAAAGCAGGGTGGTCGCTCGGTCTGGCATCTGATTCCGAAAGCGAGCATCAAGGGGCAGATCCGTTATGAAGGTACCCTCGAAGACGAACGCCGCCTATTCTATGTGGCGATGACCCGTAGCCAGAAATTCCTGTTCATGACCTGGGCGCCGATTCCTAGCAATCAACTGTTCCGGAGGGTGTCGGAATTCTGGGAAGATGTCTTGGCATCGAAATATGTAAAGCGCCGCCGTCAGGACTATTCAAAGCGCAAGCGGCTGAAGCCGATTCCCAAGACAAGCGTTGCCAATGTGCTGCTGAGTTTCTCGGATCTGAAATACTTCTTCGAATGCCCCTACCAGTTCAAGATGCGCATCCTGTACGGGTTCAACCCACCTCTCGACGAAGCGCTGGGCTACGGCAAATCCCTGCACGATGCCCTGGCTGAAGTTCACGCCCGCGCCATTCGTGGGGATATCGCGGATCCCGAGGAATCGGCCCGGCTTGTGGACACGCACCTGCACACGCCGTACGCCTATCCAGCTCTTCAGGAGACATTGAGGAATGCTGCTGTCAGGTCGGTGGAAAACTACCTGGTCGACAACCAGGAGGATTTTGACAAGCTCGAGTTTTCTGAGAAATCCATAGAGATAAATCTGGGGGGCGGGGTTACGGTGGCTGGTCGGATTGACCTTGTGCGGCGTACCGATACTGACGAGGTATCGATCGTGGATCTCAAGTCCACCAAACGGGCGCAATCTGAAGATCTGACGGAAACCCAGCTCCATATCTATGCGCTCGGGTACCAGGAATTGACGGGAAGAAACGCGGATTATGTGGAGATCTACAATCTGGATGAGCGCAAGCGAAAGCCGAGGTCGGTAGACGAAGACTTCCTGGATGATGTAAAAAGCAAAGTCAGAAAGGCCGCAAATGCACTATGCAAGGGAGCGCTCGATGCGCGGCCGGCGAAAAAGCGGTGTAGTACCTGCGACTATTGCCGGATATGCACGGCGGGTATTGAGGTGGTGTGAGCGTTATGCGGCCATCGAGGGATCAGTATGGATAACGAAGACATTGTTTGGGAGATCGACCCGGTGGAACTCCGCAGACGTGTGCTGAGGTCCCTTCGTTCACAGGGGTTTTCGATTTCACAGGGTGAGGTGGCGTTGCCGGACCCGACGGACAAGGCCGCCATCCGTCGGGCTCATGAAACAGCCGTTGCCCATCGTGTACAGCAGTCGCGCGCCGGACTCGAGCGCCACGAACCACGGTTGCTCGAACAGATAGCCAACGGAACAGAAGTCGACCCTCTGCACCTGTCGCCCCGCCTTATCGAGGTCCGGCCCGAAAGCGAAGAAGAACTGTTGTTCCGTTATGCACGCCTGCACTGGAGTATCCCGGTGTCAGCAGGTTATGGGCGCCGTGTCCGCTTCCTGGTAGTTGACGAATTTAACGACAAACTCATCGGTATACTAGGTCTCGGCGATCCAGTGTTTGCGCTGGGTCCCCGGGATCGATGGATCGGCTGGACGCAGGATGACCGCCGTGCGCGAATTCGTGCAGTCATGGACGCCTTCGTCCTCGGTGCGGTGCCCCCCTACTCACACCTCCTCTGTGGGAAGCTCGTGGCATTACTCGCAACCAGCGATGAGGTACGCAATGCCGTTAAGCGCAAGTACGGTGGCCGAGAGACACTCATCAATGGCGACGCTCATGATGGCCGCTTGGCGCTCGTCACGACGACCTCTGCACTGGGAAGATCATCGCTGTATAACCGTTTGCGCCTCGATGGCGAGCCGGTGTTCCACGGCATAGGTTACACCCGCGGTTCCGGCGAGTTTCATTTCACCAATGGCGTATACCAGGACTTGCGCGCCTTCGCGGAACAAAACTGCAACGCCACCGCCAAGGACAGTCGCTGGGGCACTGGCTTTCGCAATCGGCGTGAGATTATTCGCAAGGCTCTGCCCGCGCTTGGTCTGAAGACGGATCTTATCTACCACGGCGTAAAAAGGGAGATATTCGTTGCACCACTGGCACATAACACCCCCGCGTTCCTGCGCGGTGAGCACTCGCGACTGCGCTGGTTCCACCGGCCGGCCGAGAACCTGATCGCGGCCTTCCGGGAACGCTGGCTTTTGCCAAGAGCGCAGCGAGATCTGCGCTACCGGGAGTTTTCCCGTGAAAACTACCGTATATGGAATCGGTTATAGGGCGTATCATGCCAACTGATCCGACTCCATTTTCTGATCTGCCAGCCGCACTCGTTGAGGAGGTGCTGGGGCAGACATCTGAAGTCGGCGACCGTTTGCTGGCGACATTCTCCGGGATACGCGAACAGCGGGAAACGCTACGCGAAAAGCTCGACGAGCATGGACTGGTTCTCAGCGAACATTCGCTTGGGGCGCCGCCAATCCCCACGACCTGCGCAACGGATGGCTCCTACGCCATTGAGCGACTGCTGACCATTGACCTGGTCGCGGCAGCCGCCGTGATTGTCGAAGGGCTCACCCCGCCGTCAGAAGCGCGGTACTGGGATGAGCCCCGCCACACGACCTATGTCGAGACGGAAACCCATCACGCCGAGACCTCAACCGTGTTGCGCGCGGTGATGGTCGGTAACGAACTGCACCTGGCGCAGCATGCGCCCCATGATCTGGTGATGATCGATGGTAGTTTCACGCTCCCGATCATTTATTTCAATCAGGCGCTGAATATCGCACCGGAATCGGACCTTCTGTGCGCACAGGAGTTTCTCAATAACAGTGAGGCGTATCTGGATGCGTACAACACGCTGCTGTGTTCCGAGCGTTCGGACCGCCAGTTCATCGCGTTACCCAAGTACGCCACCCGCCGCGAGATCGGGCAGCGGGTCGGATGGCCGGAAAATCACGATGATCGCGGCCTGCTGACGCTCATACTGAAGCCTGGCGAACTCACGAAGCCGCTGCCGCTTGAGCGGCATGGCCAGTGGCACCTGAATATCGAGCGCCTGCCATCAGAAATCAAGCAGGCCGTGGCGCCGCTCGCCGACGATATCGTTGACGCACTGGAGCAGGTGTACGTCTTCTACTACAAGCCGCATGATTGGCTCCCGGCGCTGCGTGTCGAGACGGCCGCATCCGTGGCACGCAACACCCACCGGCTCGCCACCGTTATTCAGGGGTTGCGCAGCCAGTGCGCGACTGCGTCCATGCTCGAACCTTATCCAATCTATCTGGCCGACCGGACTGTGAAGTCGCTGGCCCGTGCCGTGCCTGCGTTCCGCCAGGTCGCAACGCAGCGAGTCTCGGAGAAATACGACGGCGATATCGGCGAGGTGTTCTTCGCCATGCATGGCTACCGGAGTGAGAGCGGAGTCTGAATAATGAACGACAATAAACCTGAACTCGATGTAATCGTGGACGGAACCGAGCGCTTGGGCGTGATCGGCTCGCCGTCCTCTACATCTGAGTTGGCACTCGACGTGCTTGGCAGCGCCGTGACGAGAAAGCTGGTTGGTGAGCTGGCCCTGTTCCGTTATGTGCAGGACATGGCGCCACACTATGCGCTCGGCCAGATCACTGAAGTGCAGCTACGCAACGTCTGGCATGAGGACCCCACCATGCGCAGTCTGATTCGCCAGCGCGGCCGGGTGGATGCAGTCAGCGAG
>JALSSX010000243.1 GCA_026984055.1 Sedimenticola sp.
TCGGACAGCGTGACGACGGCCAGATCCAGCCGCCAGTCATGTACCCGCCGGCAGGCGCTCTCGGATTCCATGAAGCGGATGTCCAGCTCCACCGCCGGATAGCGGCGCACGAATTCGCGCAAGGCCGGTGGTAGCCGGTGCAGGCCGATGTGATGACTGGTGGCCATCGGCAGGCGTCCGCTGACACTGTCGCCCAGGCTGGCGATGCTCTGGCGCATGTCCTCCAGTTCTTGCAGCAACTGGCGCGCGCGTGGCAGCAGCAGTTCGCCGGCCTCGGTCGGGCGCACGCGCCGACCGACGCGATCGAACAACGGCGCGCCGAGTTCCTCTTCCAGTCCGCCGATGCGCTTGGATACCGCCGGCTGGGTAATGAACAGACGTTCCGCCGCCAGCGAGAAGGAACGGGTTTCCGCCACCGCGACGAAGGCCTTCAGTGCGTTGATCTCCAAGGCTGCTCTCCATCTATTCCCTTTATGTATAGAATATATGAAAAATATGAATTTGTGTCATTTTTGCTTTGGCCCTATGCTCATTCCCAAGATTGATCGAGGACCAAACGATGGCAAAGACACTCTATGACAAACTCTGGGAATCGCATGTGGTGCGCGAGGACGATGATGGCACCGCCTTGCTCTATATCGATCGGCAACTGGTGCATGAAGTGACCTCGCCGCAGGCCTTCGAGGGACTGCGTCTGGCGGGGCGAGAGCCGTGGCGGGTGAAGGCGAATCTGGCCACGCCGGATCACAATGTGCCTACCACCGCGCGCGGTGGCGTCGAGTCGATCAGCGATCCGGTATCTCGCTTGCAGGTCGAAACCCTGGATAGAAACTGTCGCGATTTTGGTATTCCCGAGTTCACGATGGACGACATCCGTCAGGGTATCGTGCATGTGGTCGGCCCGGAGCAGGGTGCGACATTGCCCGGCATGACCGTGGTGTGTGGCGATTCGCATACCAGCACGCATGGCGCGTTTGGCGCCTTGGCGTTCGGCATCGGCACCTCGGAGGTCGAGCATGTGCTCGCCACCCAGTGCCTGATCCAGAAGAAGTCGAAGTCGATGCTGATCCGTGTCGACGGCAAGGTTGGTCCCGGTGTCACGGCGAAGGACATCGTGCTCGCGATCATCGGCGAGATTGGCACCGCCGGCGGCACCGGTCATGTGATCGAGTTCGGTGGCGAGGCGATCCGTGATCTGTCGATGGAAGGCCGCATGACGGTATGCAATATGACCATCGAGGCCGGCGCGCGCGCCGGCATCATCGGCGTCGATGACAAGACCATCGACTATGTGCGTGGCCGACCGTTCGCGCCACGCGCCGAGCAGTGGAACCAGGCAGTCGCCGCATGGCGGACGTTGCATAGCGACGAAGGCGCGATGTTCGATCGTGTCGTGACCATCGATGCCGCCACGATCGCGCCACAGGTCACCTGGGGCACCTCGCCGGAGATGGTCGCGCCGATCGACGCACAAGTACCCGACCCGGCCGCCGAGAACGATCCAGTGCGCGCCGAGAGCATGGTGCGCGCATTGATCTATATGGGCTTGACGCCGGGTACGCCACTCAGCGAGATTGTGGTTGACAAGGTATTCATCGGATCCTGCACCAACTCGCGCATCGAGGACCTGCGCGCGGCGGCGGCGATCGTCCGGGGGCGCCAGGTCGCGGCGAATGTCAAGCAGGCTTTGGTCGTGCCGGGTTCCGGCTTGGTGAAGATACAAGCCGAGAAGGAAGGTCTGGATGCGATCTTCCACGAAGCGGGTTTCGAATGGCGCGAACCGGGTTGTTCAATGTGTCTGGCGATGAATGCCGACCGCCTGGAAGCGGGCGAGCGTTGCGCCTCGACCTCGAACCGCAATTTCGAGGGCCGTCAGGGGCAGGGCGGACGCACTCATCTGGTCAGCCCGGTGATGGCGGCGGCTGCCGCCGTGAGTGGACATTTCACCGATGCGAGGACACTCTGATGGAAGCATTGAAAACGGTAAGCGGCGTGGTCGCGCCACTCGATCGCGCCAATGTGGATACCGACGCGATCATCCCGAAGCAGTTCCTGAAATCGATCAAGCGCAGTGGGTTCGGTCCGAACCTATTCGATGAATGGCGCTATCTGGACCATGGTGAACCCGGCATGGATAACAGCAAGCGGCCACTGAACCCGGATTTCGTGCTGAACGATCCGCGTTATCGTGATGCCAGAATTCTGCTGGCGCGCGATAACTTCGGCTGCGGCTCGTCGCGCGAGCATGCTCCATGGGCGCTGCGCGATTACGGTTTTCGTGTGATCATCGCACCGAGCTTTGCCGATATATTTTTCAATAATAGCTTCAAAAATGGATTGTTGCCAATTGTTCTTGAAGAAGAAAAAGTCGATGATTTATTCTCCCGCGCGCTGGGCGCGGAGGCATTGATCCTGAACGTCGATCTGGCTGCGCAGACCATCAGTGGCGAAAGCGTCGAGATGCGTTTCGAAATCGATCCCTTCCGCAAGCATTGTCTGCTCGAAGGGTTGGACGATATCGGTCTAACCCTGCAACATGTTGCTGACATCCGCACCTATGAGGCGCGTCGCCGGCGGGAGGCACCATGGCTTTTTGAGTAACCGCGCACAAGCGGTACAATATCGTCGGCGGCGACCATAGACCCTCCTGACGACGTAGCGGCTGTTCCGCTGCGTCGTCTTTCGTTTTTGACCAGCGTGGAATCCCATGAGCAAAAAGATACTGATACTACCCGGCGATGGCATCGGTCCCGAGATCGTCAATGAAGCGGTGAAGGCCCTGACCTGCCTGCGCGACGACTTCGGTCTGGACGTCGACCTGGATGAGGCGCTGGTCGGCGGCGCGGCGATCGACGCTACCGGCGGGCCGCTGCCGGCTACCACGCTGGAGCTGGCGAAGGAAGCCGACGCCGTCCTGCTCGGCGCGGTAGGCGGCTACAAATGGGAATCGTTGGATATTGCGATACGCCCAGAGAAAGGACTGCTGGGCTTGCGCGCGGGTCTCGATCTGTTCGCCAACCTGCGGCCTGCCATTTTGTACCCCCAATTGGCGGATGCATCCACGCTGAAACCCGAGGTGGTCTCCGGCTTGGACATCCTGATCGTGCGTGAACTGACCGGTGGCATCTACTTCGGCCAGCCTCGCGGTGTGCGTACCCTGGATAGCGGCGAGCGTGAAGGCTACAACACCCTGGCATATCGTGAGTCGGAGATCGAACGCATCTGCCGGGTGGCCTTCGACGTGGCCGGCAAGCGTGGCAAGCACGTCTGCTCGGTGGACAAGGCCAATGTGCTGGAATGCACCGAGTTGTGGCGCGAGGTGGCGACGCGCATCGGCGCGGAGCATGCCGACATCGAACTCCATCATATGTATGTCGACAATGCCGCGATGCAATTGGTGCGCGAGCCGAAGCAGTTCGACGTGATGGTCACCACGAATATGTTCGGCGATATCCTGTCCGACTGCGCGGCGATGCTGACCGGTTCCATCGGCATGCTGCCGTCGGCCTCGCTGGACGAGAACGGCAAGGGCATGTACGAGCCGATTCACGGCTCGGCGCCGGATATCGCCGGCAAGGGTATCGCCAATCCGCTTGCGACGATACTCTCGGTGGCGATGTTGCTGCGTTATTCGCTGAACGAGGCGGCGATGGCCGCGCGTATCGAGCGTGCGGTCGATGAGGTGCTCGACGATGGCCTGCGCACGACGGACATCCATTCCCCGGGCGCCACCGAGGTGGGCACGGAGGCGATGGGCGACGCAGTGGTCGAGGCGTTGCGTGCTCGGGCGTGACCGGGTTCGCAACCTGAGCCATTGGCGCGCGCCGGTCGTGCAAACTTTCAATAAACTTCACAATCTCGTTGAGACTTCGGACTATGAGTAAGCAATTTGATGTGGCGGTCGTCGGCGCGACGGGCGCGGTCGGTGAAACCATGCTGTCGATCCTGGCGCGGCGCGAGTTCCCGGTCGGCAAGGTATATGCTCTGGCCAGCAGTCGTTCCGCCGGCAAGAAGGTGGCGTTTGGCGACAAGATGATCACCGTCGAGGATCTGTCCGAGTTCGATTTTGGCAAGGTTCAGATCGGTCTGTTCTCCGCCGGCGCGTCGATTTCCGAATGGGCCGCGCCGCGCGCCGCCGAGGCCGGCTGCGTGGTCATCGACAACACCTCCCGGTTTCGCTACGAAGACGATATTCCATTGGTCGTGCCAGAGGTCAATCCGCATGCGATCGCCGACTATGCGGTGCATGGCATCATCGCCAACCCGAACTGCTCGACCATTCAGATGCTGGTCGCGCTGAAACCGATCCACGACGCCGTGGGTATCGAGCGCATCAATGTTGCGACCTATCAGGCGGTGTCCGGCACTGGCAAGGACGCCATCGAGGAGCTTGCTGGCCAGACCGCCAAGTTGTTGAATGGCAAGCCGGTCGACTGCAAGGTCTATCCGAAGCAGATCGCGTTCAATGTATTGCCGCATATCGATGTGTTCATGGACAACGGCTATACCAAGGAAGAGATGAAGATGGTCTGGGAGACGCGCAAAATCATGGGTGACGACAGCATCCAGGTGAACCCGACCGCGGTGCGCGTGCCTGTATTCTATGGGCATTCCGAAGCCGTGCATATCGAGACACGCGACAAGATCGACGCCGACCGGGCGCGAGAGTTGCTGGCCGCCGCGCCGGGTATCACGGTGATGGACGAACGCGAGGACGGCGGTTATCCGACGGCGGTGACCGAGGGCGCCGGGACCGACCCCACTTGGGTCGGACGCATCCGCGAGGATATCTCGCATCCGCGCGGTCTGAATCTGTGGGTGGTATCGGACAATGTACGCAAGGGCGCCGCGCTCAACAGCGTGCAGATCGCCGAGATTCTCGCGGCGGAGTATCTCTGATCCAAGCGGGCTCTGGCTTTATGGAATCGTAGCGAGGCGGTAGGGAAGCGAGACAGGTTTTCCATGGCCACCGATCAGGTGAGGTCGGGAGCGTTCTTTCACGTGAGCCTGCCGGAGGGATAAGTTGACTAACAGGATGTTGAAAAAGCCCTTCCATGGACTTTTTCAATGACTTGCCGTCATCGAAAATGGCGGCACATCCCTGTACCGCACACAGGGCATTGAAAAATGCCATTTTTCAATGCCCTGCTTAAAGACGTATGCAGGTCGTCCCGCGGACGAAACACAGGCCAGCGACCGTGTGTTTTCACGCTGAATCCGACGGTCTCACGGCGTTCAAACCGCCGTGGCGGCGCGGTGTTGAAACCCCGCTGTTTGGCTGGGTACGGCCAGATAAGCTATAGTTCACGACTGGGATGCCTGTCGAGTCTCTGAACTGGTGGTGGACTCGCGCATAATACTAAAGGGGAAGCAAAGCCCCGTTTGATCGGGATTGGCCCGAATCATTCGAAATGATAAGCGCGGGCAATGTCAAGGCACGATTAAAGTCATGACCCGGCGTACCGAAACAATCAAGTATCCATCGGATATGATCGGTGAGCAGTCGCGCGGGTTGGGAAATGCCATGGATCGCGGCAGATGTATCTGAAAATGCTGGTTCGGGTAGGGCCATTGGAGGGTCTGCCCGGCTTGGACGGCAAGTTCGCGCGGATTGAAACCGCGCATACAGGAGATTCTATGATACGCAAGTTGTCTGCTGCGATTCTGCTGGCAAGCGCCGTTGCGCCCGCTGGCCTTTATGCGCTTGGATTGGGTGAATTGCATACGCGTTCCGCGTTGAACCAGGCGTTCAATGCGGATATCGATATGCTGTCGGTGAAAAAGGACGAGGCCGATGGCATCAAGGTCAAGCTGGCCGATCCCCAAGCGTTCGCCCGGGCGGGTGTCGACCGTTCCTACATGCTGTCCAAGCTGCGCTTCAAGACCAAGGTACTGAAAAACGGCAAAACCGTCATCCATGTCACCAGTCGGGATCCGGTCCGCGAGCCCTTTCTCGATTTTCTCGTGGAAGTCAACTGGCCCGGCGGTCGTCTGGTGCGCGAATACACGGTATTGCTGGATCCGCCGGTGACCCTTGCGCGCAGGCCGGCGAAAGTCAAGAAGCCCCGAGTTACGCAGAAGCCCACGACCACGATCGTCACCTCGCCTACCCGCGTGGCGAAGGCGGCTGAACCGGTTGCCGGCGAGAGCTACGGTCCGGTACGGCGTGGAGATACCCTGTGGGGCGTCGCCGCGAAGACGCGTTACAGCGACGTTTCGATCGAGCAGATGGCGCTGGCCTACTTTGAAATCAACGGTCACGCCTTCCGTCGCGGCGACATCAACAAGCTCAAGCGTGGTGCCGAGCTGACCATCCCCACGCATGAAAAGGCGACCGAGTTCGACCGGCGTCTCGCGCGAAAGCGCTTCTTCGCCGAGGCCAATGCTTGGCGCGCGGCGGCCAGGGGGCAGGTGGCGGCGAACGCCTCCCCGTCCGGCCCGCGCCCGGAAAACGCGGCTGGCGAGCGGAAGAATGGGGACCAAGGCGCCAAACTCACGATCTCGGCGGCGCGCCCCGATGGTCTCGGAGAAGCCGGCATCGATGCCGGTGACGCGCAAGCCGCTGTCGTACGCATCAAGCAGGAACTTCTGCTGGCGCGAGAGGAGAACGCTTCGGTCAAGCTGGAGAACGAAGGCTTGCAGACACGTGTCAGCGAGCTGGAAGAGCAACTGACCAAGCTGAACCGCCTGATCACGTTGAAGAACGAGCAGTTGGCAAGGATTCAGGCGGGGCAATTGGGTCTGGAAGCGACCGACGAAACCGCGGTGGCGGGCGCGGGCGAGACCGTCATTGATCAGGCCGTGGAGCAGCAAGCCGAAGCGGAAACGCAAGCGCCAGTGGTAGCGGGCGAGACGCCGACACCCCCCGAGGCGACGGCCGAGGCCGGATCGGCCGAGACTGGCGCGCCAGAGGCAGCGACGGAAAGCGTCGAGGAATCAGCGGCCAGCGCGCCGGCCGAGGTATCCACCGCGCCCGAACGGGGAGCGGTGGAAGCGTCGGGCGAGGGCGGCATGCCGGCGGAGACCGGGTCACTCCCGCCGGAGACCGAAACGATTGCCCAAGCCACTGAAGCGGCGGCGCCGAAGGTTGTCGAACCTGCGTCCAAACTGGCACCCAAGTCGCCCGTCGGCGGTGGCGTCGAGCCTGGCCTGCTGCAAGGTCTGATGGACGATCCGGCCAAGCTGGCCTTGCCGGCCGGCGGAGCCGTGCTCGGGCTGCTTGGCATCTGGGCGCTGATGCGGCGGCGCAAGAAGGGTGACGGAGAGCTGGATCCGGAAAGCATCCTGATGGAACAGGAACGCACGCCGGATACCGAGTTGCTTTCCAATGGCGTCGAGGTCCCATTGAGCAACGCCACCAACGAAACCTCTTTTCTCAGCGATTTCTCGCCGAGCGAGATCGATGCCTTGCAGGAAGAGACCGGCGAGGTGGATCCGCTCTCCGAGGCCGACGTGTATATCGCCTACGGGCGTTATCAACAGGCTGAGGATCTGGTGCGCGACGCCTTGCAGCGAAATCCGGGGCGCATGGCGCTGAAGTACAAGCTCGCGGAGATTCATTTCGCCACGCGCGATGTGTCGGCCTTTACCGCCCTGGCGGAAAGCATGGCCAACGATGGCGCGGCGGACGACAATCCGGAAGCCTGGGCGCGGGTGTTGTCGATGGGCAAGGCGCTGGATCCCGCCCATCCGCTTTTCGCGAACGCGGCGGATCTTTCGAATGAAGAGATGGCCGGCGCGACGGCGGAACTGGATGATCCGCTGAACGCGCTGGCGGATGACGATGTAGTGGGTCTGGCGGGCAGTAATGTCGTCAGTCTGGATCAGGCTTCCAGTCGCTTACAGGCCACCGATTCGATGGAGTCGACAATCATAGCGAAAGCGCCAGACCGGCCGGGTGGCGACGCCGGTGCGTTGGATCTGGATATCGACCTCGATGCCCTGGTCGAGGACGAACAGAGCCGACTCGACTCTCCCGCGCCGGTGGCCGACGATGACTTCGCCGACTTGATGGACGAAGACAGCATCGTCATCGATCTGCCGGACGATCTCTCTTCGTTGAACGAGGCGGACTCCATCCTGCAAGCCACCGGGTTGCGCGACAGCCTGATCACCGATGTGGATGACAAGCCGTTCTCGCTGGACGAGGTAGATGATTCATCATTGTCACTGGATGAGGATAGCCTGTTGAAGGGCCTGGATCTGCCCAGCGGTGACGCGGGCAGCATACTTGGTAGCGATTCGGCGGTGGATTCATCGCTTTCCACATTGAGCGAATTGACTCCGCCGGAGATTGATCTTGGCAAGCTCGACGATACGACGCTATCGCCGGCCAGCGAGATGCTGGAGCTGGATTCCGTCATCGACGACAACTACGACGATATCGACGAGGTCAGCACCAAGCTGGACTTGGCTCGCGCCTATCTGGAGATGGGCGACAAGGATGGCGCGCGTGGCATCCTTGATGAAGTCATGCAGGAAGGCGACGACTTCCAGAAGCAGACAGCAAAAGAGATCATCGCCGAGCTGGGTTGAGCGTGGCCGTTACCATCGTTTGATGTGGGTCATCCGGGGACGGGCAAACGGCTACGGCGGCAATCCGCATCGTGACGATATAGCCTCGGGCTTCTCGTGCCTGTCAACCCAATTCAGAAATGTCCTCTTTTCTGCCATTCAGAAGTGTCCGGTTTTGTTTGTCGTTTACGGGTTGGTTGGCGTATTGGTTGGCGTATTTGAACAGCGATTGATTGGACGACGCCAA
>JALSSX010000244.1 GCA_026984055.1 Sedimenticola sp.
TGCCGATCGCTGTCTTGCTCAACAGGTAAGGTTTGATGAAACTGTCGGCGACCTTGCGCAGATCGGGTAATCTTATGGCATCGCCCTTCGGCGTCATCGTGATGACCTCGACGGGCAAGGTGAAGGCGCCAGCGGTGTAGATCGCCGGATTGGCGCTGGCCGGTAGCTTGGCGCGCGCGATCGATAACGCATTGTTGACATCCACCGCAGCGGCATCCAGGCCTTTTTCGTATTCGAACTCGGCTTTCACGATGGAGAAGTTGGCCACATTCACCGAGCTGACCTCGCGGATCAGACCGAGCCGCGAGATCTCTTCCTCGATCGGTTTCGAAACGGTGGCTGCCGCTACCTTCGCGGTAACGCCGGGAATCTGCGTGATGACGATGACCTGGGGCCTTTCAGCGTCTGGAAACAGATTCTTTGGCATCGCGATCAGTCCCATCACGCCGATGATGAAGAATGCGGTGATCAGCGCGAAGGTCAGGTAAGGACGGCGGTAGAAATACTCGAACATGGTAATCCTGTGTCAGTTGACGGCGCGAATCACCGGCGCGCCAGTGAGCAGTTTCAGCAGGATGTCGGGCTTGGCGACGACATATGCGTCTCCCGGCTTCAAACCCCGCACCGCGAAGCCCTCGCTGCCCTCGGCGACGATCTCGACCGGCTTTGCCGTGGCATGGTCGCCGTTCACCAGCAATGTCAGATGACGGTCGCCGATCTCCAGCACGCCGTTGGTCGGCAGCAAAATGCCCTTGCCGGCATGGATCACCAGCCGCGCCTCGACCCGGCTGCCGGCGGGCAGGTCGATATCCATCGGGCAACTGTATTCGTCCAGGCCGTGCGCGGTGCTGTGCAACGGATGCAGCTCGCATTGGGAGCGACGCCATAGCAGTAGGCTCGGATGGATGGTTTCGGGAACTCGAGTCACCAACCGCTTGAGCTTGCCGCCGGAGAGGCTCAGCAACGGCTTGCCGCCGTTTGCGATGCCACCCTCGGCGACCCAGGTCTTGCTGACCACGCCGGCGATCGGCGACCTGATCGTCGCATAGCTCAACGTATCCTCGACTTCCTTGATGTTCTGCCATAGCGCATCGGCCTTGTTGCGCAGACTCGCGATGGTTGCTTTCAGGCTTGCGATGCGGTCCTCCTCGGTATCGAACCTGTCGCGCGAGATAGCCTGGCTGTCCAACAGCTTGCGATTTCGCTCGTGGGTACGACGCAGGCCCCGCAGATCGGCGCGCTTGGCGCGGATCTGGTTGCTGACTTCCTGGATCTTTGCTTCCAATCCAGATCTCCTTGCCTGCAACTCACCGGCATCCAGCTCGACCAGTACATCGCCCTTGGCGACGCGCGTGCCCGCCGAGACGATCCTGTTCACGCGTGAGGTGACCTTGGAGGCGATCTTTACATCGGCATCGCTCTGCACCTCGGCGAGGTAGGGTAGGGTGAGCCGTATCGACGATATGGCGGCTTTTTCGACTGGCACCACCACGCCATAGTGCTTTGCTGGGGGAATGGCGGCCAGCGCGGCCTTTTTCTTCTGGATCAGTCGGATGCCCCCGACTACCAGGGCGGCGGCGATGGCCAGCGCAATGAGCCATTTCATGATCTGCTTCGTCATTTCTATTGCCTTTCTTCCCGGGAGTCCGGGTCATTTTATATCGTTAGCGTGAAACTACAGGGTCGGTTGCCTGTAATCCGTCCGCATCGTCTTCCCGCGCCTTGCAGGAACGCAATGGCACGCACGCCAAAATCCGATGTTCGACTGGTCGTGGTGATGATATTTATATTCGTCCGATAGTATATACTGCAATAGGAATATAGTCGCGGTGGAATTCCAGAAAACCGAGGCTATGCTGACACGGATCAATCGGCCAAGGTGTCACGCATGGGATAGCGCGATATGCTGATATGGGCATGATGCGGGGGATGGTCGCGTTTCGGCGCGGCGTCCACGAATAAACCTCAAGGGGAACAATGATGAGCAAGACGATAGTACGCACCTATGATTCAGTCGAGGCTTTGGCGAATGTCGAGGAAGATCTGCTCGCGACTGGCATCGAGCAGGAGCAGATTCTGGTCGACAAGACAAACAAGCAGGTGAAGGTCGTCGTGCCGGCCGCTGCCGAGCCAGAAATTGTTGAGATATTGGATAGGCATCGACCGGTCGGTCAATAGAGGGCATCTCAAAAAATCGAGATCCGCTAGCAGGATGTTGAAAAGTCCTTCCATGAACTTTTTCAACGACGGAACCGGAAAATGCGATTTCCCGGTTCTTTCATCAATGACTTGCAGTCATCAAAAATGGCGCGATATCCGGGCTAGACTTCAGGTCGCAGCGGCTGGTGATGGCATCTCGCGTCCCTCGCCCCGCTCTTCGTGCAAGATGCCATCGCGTAGCCGATAAATGCGTTCGAACAGCGGAATGATGTTGTCGTCGTGCGTGACGACGATGATGGCGGTACGCGCCTGTCGCGCGGTCTGTTGCAGCAGCTTCATGACGATCAGCGCGCGCTGACTGTCGAGTGGCGCGGTGGGTTCATCGGCGAGAATCACCGGTGGGTCGTTGGCCAATGCGCGGGCGATGGCGACACGCTGTTGTTCTCCGCCGGAGAGTGCCTCGATGCGCGCGTCGGCGCGATGCGCGACCTCCAGCAAGGCGAGCAGTTCGTCTGCGCGTCGCCGGGCAGCCTTGTTGGGTTTTCCTTGCAGCATCGGTGGAAAGGCAATGTTATCCCGTGCGTCCATGAAGGGGATCAGGTAGGGACGCTGAAAGATGAATCCGATGTGATCACGGCGCAGCGCGCGTCTGTCCTTGTTCCGCCAACCATTCTCATACAGGGTTTCGCCAGTCAGTGAGATCTTTCCGCCACTCGGGTCGAGAATCGCGCCAAGGCATTGCAGCAAGGTGGTCTTGCCCGAGCCGCTGGGGCCGAGCAGGCCGACAACCTCGCCGGGGAAGACCGCCAGATTGACATCCTTCAGTGCGGTGACGGCCGAGCGACCATGTCCATAGGTCTTGCTCAGGTTTCGCACCGAGATGGCGGGTATGTGATCTTTCACGTTCATCCGCTGATCGCCGAGGAAGGTGGCACGCGCAATGCCGCGCGGATGCCGGCGATGCTGGCGATCACGCAGATCGTCAGCGTGATCGCGAGCGCCAGTAAGGTATCCTTGCCCAGTAGCACGACATGCTTGGGGAACAACGGCGCCCAATAGGTCGCGGCCAGTTTGCCGCCGAGAAAGCCGATCAGGCCCAAGCCCACGGCTTCCAGTAGGATCATGCGGGAAATCAGCAGGTTTGGCGTGCCGATGAGTTTCAGTACCGCGATCTCCCTGAGCTTGGTCTGGGTCATCGAATAGATGGTCAAGGCGATGATCGCGGCGGTGACGATGGTGAGAATCGCCAGGAACATACCGATCTGCCGGGATGCCGTCGCGATCAGGTTGCCGATCAGGATCCGCTCCATACGCTTCGTGGGATAGGCGGTCACGCGCAGCCATTTCTCGATATCGTCCGCCAATCGCTGGGCATCGTAGCCGGGACGGAGATTTACCAGAATTGCGTTGACGCGGTGATTCGAGAACAGGGTCTGTTCGACGGCATCGAGTACAAAGGGGTTACCGGGTGGATTCAGCCGGGGATTGTCGGCAAGATGTTTTCTGTCGCGATAGAGCGCGTCGTTGTCCTTCAGGAACTGGATCTTCTGGGCATCCTTCAGCGGCAGAAATACCATCGGGTCGCCGGATGGCGAACGCATCCCCCGGGTGATGCCGACCACCCGGTAATCGTGACGATGGATGTGAATGATGTCATCGAGTTGGAATCGGCTGCGTTGATCGACGATCAATTCGTAATGCGAGCGGCTGATCGGCCGACCGGCGATAAGCGGCGGCATCGGCGTGTCGGGAGCCAGACCCTGCAACATCACGCGCACCTTGTGTTGCGCGCCGATCTCCAGGGTCAGGTAGGCGACGTTCCTCGCCTGCGCCACGCCGTCCAGCGCCAACAGGCCATGATAGAAATCGTCGGGCAGCGATGACGGCTCGGCGAATGGTCCAAGGGTGTTCCGCTGTACCACCCAGATGTCGGCGCCAGCCGCCTTCAGTAGGGCGCGGCCATCCTCGACCATACCGCGAAAAACCCCCGCCATCGTCAACGTGACGCCAATCAGCAGGCCGATGCCCAGCCCTGTCAGCAGATAACGTCCAAAGCCGTTGCCGATGTCGCGGTAGGCGAGGCTAATCATGCGCGCCCACGTTTACCCGGTCGCCATCTGAGAGTGGCTTCGATGCATGCGCGACGATGCTGTCGTCGCGGCCGAGTCCGTCGAGAATCCGTACCTCGCCGTTCAGCGTCCGCGTGCCGACGCGCACCGGTGTGAATACCGCCCGGGCGTCGATCACCCGCCACACGCCGCTCTTGCCGGCGCGCCATAGGAGCGCGCTGCCCGGCAGCCATTCCGCTTGTGGGATCGTGGGCAGATGGATGGTGACGTTGGACAGCATGCCGATCGACAGATCCTCCGGGACGGTATCGAAACCGACGTCCACCCAGCGTTCCTCTGTCAGGCTGTCGGCGATCAGTTCGAGTCGTGCGACGTGGCCCTTTAATACGCGATCCGGCTGACTTCGCAGGGTGATGTCGGCCGCTTGGCCGGTGTGGATCTCGCCGCTCTTTGCCTGATCGATGCGCGCCCGCACCCATAGCGTGGCGGGGTCGATCATGCGCAGGATTGGCGTGCCCGCGACGACCACGGAACCGGGTTCGACTTCGCGCGCGATAATCAACCCGTTGGCGGGACTGAGGAGATTTAATTCGTCGAGTTGTGCTTGCAGCGCCTGTAGATCCGCCTTCGCGCGTTGGTAATCGTGCCTTACGCCGGCCAGCTGGGCGATAGCCATGCCAACGCGATCCTGCGCGGCCCGCGCATCGGCGACTTTCTTGTCCGCTGCTTCCTGACTGACCTGATGTTGCTCTGTGAGTTTGTGGTAGCGCGCTTGCTCCCTGCGCGCTTGTCGCGCGAGTGTCTTCGCTTCGTCCACTTCGGCTTGGGCGGCCTCGACCAGGTGTTCGGTTTTCTCGATGACCAGGCGCGCGCTGTTCATGCGCTCGCGTAGATCGACCGGATCCATGCGTCCAAGCAGTTCTCCCTGGCTTACCTTATCGCCATGATCGACACGCAGTTTCAGCAGGCGTCCGGCGCGCGTCGGGCCGATGGCGTAGGCGCGGCGCGCCTCGACCGTGCCGATCCCGAACACAGCGGGGCGCAGCTCGCCGGTTTGCAGACGGGTGACCTCCACCGCCACCGGAGCCAACGGCCCCTTCAGCGCGATCAGTGCGATGATGCCTGCGACCAACAGAGTGATCAGCAGGGCGGTGATGAGGCGTCGATTCGGTGATTTCATGGAGCGCCCGGTGGGCGAACCGCGGGTGACCGGACACTACAGACCTCGGCCCATCCCCGTCGCGTTTCTTTCATGCTATTCACTCAGGTAGGGTCGAAGCAGCGCTTCCAACTCGGTGACATCCACCAGGTGATCGACCAGCACTTCATTGCCGATCGACACGCATGGCTCGCCGTGCTGATTGGCCTTCCAGGCGAGATCGATGCGAACGCCCAAGGCGCGACCCGCGCAGTGCAGGCGCTTGTCCATGCGCATTGCATCCTCTCCACGCCCGGTCATGCTGACGTGCAGAACGGGGATGCTTTCGTCGGTAGGAAAGTGGCATCGACTCATGTCGGAGTCCAGGGCGTCGAGAGCACTTGGGTCGGATAGCATGCGGACAATGGCATCGTGCCGTCAACCGCAACAGCCGCCGTCGGAGCTGGAATCTTCATCAGCGCAACAGCCACCACGGGTTTCTTCCGCCAGCCAGCTGTCGATGGCTTCTTTCGACGGGATACCTCCAGCGTGAACCACTTGGTCATCGACGATCACGCCGGGCGTGGACATCACGCCATGGCTCATGATGAGCGGGAGATCCTCTACCTTTTCCAGCTCGATCTCGATTCCCTTGGCCCGCGCGGCGTCTTCGATCAATTTCAACGTGGTCTTACAGTTGGCACAGCCCGTGCCGAGTACCTTGATGTGCTTCATGTCATTTTCTCCGGGATGTCTGGCCACGGTTAGCAGGATGTTGAAAAAGTCCTTCCATGGACTTTTTCAACGACGGAACCGGAAAATGGGATTGCCCGGTTTCTTCATTTTCAGTAACTACTCAGCAAGTAGGAAAATCATGCTGTAACTGCTCAGATTGCCGCTGAAATGTGTCAGATCAAGGCGGGAAATGTGAGTTTCCAGGTGTAAATGACCATTTTCCAACGCAGAGATGGCGCATTTCAGTGGTGAACTGAGTAGTTACCATTTTCAATGACTTGCGGTCATCGAAAATGGCGGTACATCCCTGTATGCGTGAAAGTATGCAGTCGGATGCCTGTGGTTCGTCCGCGTGCATGCCGTGAATACGTCCGTATGGGCTTGGTCTCCGCATAATCCACGGGTAAGTGGGTTATGCCGGGGGTATTTCCAGTCTCCTGCCTCGCGCACCCCACGGTTTAATCACAGGCAGCTTTCATGATCTGGGGTGTTTCTCCATCATGAAAGTGAGTCGAATATCGGATTTTATAGAACCTGCTCAGCAACAGCGCTGTCCACTCACGGTGGAAGCGCAGCAACCGCCGCCGGCTTCGTTCCTCGGTTCGGACGAAGTGGAGTCGATGGCTGGCTTGGCGCTCGGTTGCAAGATGTCGGCAGCGGTGTCGAAGGCGGTATCGAGTTTCCGCGCCGCTTCATCGCGAATATGCCTGGCGATCTCGATCACGCTGGCGATCTGCTCGTCGGCGACGCCCATATTACGCAGTTTGTCCAGTTGACACAGGCCCATGTCAGGATGCTTGCTGGCAATGCCCGAGGCAAGCGAGACCAGGGCAACGATGGAGGAGTGTAATTCGGGAGCTGACATTTCGGTTCCTCACAGAATGATGTTGAACAGGAATCCCACCGCGAGGATGCCGCTTGCGACCACGCCGACAAAGGTGGCGATCAGCGGCCATTTGAGTACCTTGCGCAGGATCAGCATTTCCGGTAATGACAGGGCGATCACGCTCATCATGAAAGCGAGCGTTGTTCCCAGCGCCGCGCCCTTGCCGATCAGCGCCTCGACGATCGGGATGACGCCGGCGGCATTGGTGTACATCGACACGCCCATGACGACAGCGGCGGGAACCGACCACCAGGCATCCTTGCCCATGAAGGAGGCCATGAAATCCTCTGGCACATAACCGTGAATTAGCGCGCCGACGGCGATACCGACGAGCACATAGGGCCAGACCTTGCCGAGGATCTCCCTCACGTGCCGCAGGCCCACGCGGAAGCGCGCCGGCCAGTCCATTGTCTTGTCGGCCGCAGGCGCCGCGTTGCCGGCGTGAATCTCGCGAACCCAGTCCTGCAGATGACGCTCCATGCCGAGCTTGCCGATTACCAGTCCGGCGGTGATGGCCACCAGTAGCCCAAAACCGAGATACAACGCGGCGATCTTCCAGCCAAACAGCCCAAGCAACAGCGCTAGCGCGATTTCGTTGACCATTGGCGCCGAGATCAGAAAAGAGAAGGTGACGCCCAGCGGCACGCCGGCGGATAGAAATCCGATGAACAAAGGCACAGCCGAGCATGAACAGAACGGGGTGACGATGCCGAGCAGGGCCGCTAGGGTGTTGCCGATACCCAAGCGTCTTCCAGCGAGTAACGCGCGCGTGCGCTCTGGTGAAAAAAAGGTCTGTATCACACCGATCAGGTAGACCACCCCAAGCAATAACAACAAGACCTTCGGTGTGTCGTAAAAGAAGAAATGCATCGCCTCGCCCAGTCGCGTGTCGCGTGTCAGGCCTGCAAGGCCAATCACGAAACTGGCGAAATCCTCCAGATGCCAATACAGCAGGAACCATAGCGCGGTGCTTGCCAGCAGACCGATCGACCAGCCGGCGAGGACTCTTTCCGGGACGACGCCGGCGGGATTCAGCGTTTCGCTATTGCTCATCGGTGTTGCTCCATTGTTGGGTTGTCGCGAGAACGGTTTCGCGCGCGCCGGCGTGACTGGGGTTTGGACCGGCGCTGGTCGTGGGCTTCAAGAAAAGCCCGACCAATATATCTCTTTATGCAGATATTATATATCTGTTTTTATGAATGTAAAGGGCGAGATCGGTTGGCGTGGAAGTCGCCCGCTGGTTTCCTGTGATCTGTCCGCGGGCATGCCGTGAATATGTCCTTGTAGGCTTGGCCTCGGGATCACCCACGGGGAAGTCGAGAATGCTGGAAATGCCGGGGGTATTTTCCGTGTCGTGCCTTGCGCATTCCGCCGGCGAATCAGGGGCAATCGATAAGGCGGATTCGGTGCTATTTCATCCGAACAATCCGTACAGTAGCTTCGCGGCGATTGACAGCAGCACGATGCCATACAGGCGTTTTACCCAGCCGGGCTGCGCCTTGTTGGCCATCAACCAGGCTCCGAGCTGCGAGCCGGCGATCACCGCGACCAATGAGAGTCCGGCCAGCGTCATGTCGATATGTCCTTCGGCTGTGTGACCAAGAAAACCGGAGAACGATGAGAAGGTGACGATGAACGCAGTGTGTC